>CAYNVA010000454.1:0-13974 GCA_964400575.1 uncultured Thermodesulfobacteriota bacterium
GGACATACTGCGCCAGCTCTATGCATCGTTTCCCGCCATCCAGCGGGTCACAAGCTATGCCCGTGCTAAAACGCTTCTGAAAAAATCCCCTGGCGATCTCAAACAGCTCCGGCAGGCAGGGCTCACCCGGCTGCATGTGGGGCTCGAGACCGGCAATGCCGGGCTTCTGAAAAAAATCAACAAGGGCGTCACGCCCGATGAAATGGTTGCAGGCTGCCTCAAGGCAATAGCGGCAGGGCTTGAGCTGTCGCTGTATGTACTGCTCGGACTTGGCGGAGAGGCTCTTTCCGAGGCGCATGCCCGCGACACGGCAGCGGCGCTCAACCGGATCGACCCGCACTTCATCCGGGTGCGCACCCTGCAGCCGCAGCCCGGCTCGGAGCTCTATGATGACATGCAGTCCGGCCTGTTCACCAAAGCATCCCACGAAACCGTTCTGCGCGAGCAGCGCATCATGCTGGAGAATCTTACCGTCACGTCGGACTATCTGAGCGACCACATAACAAACTATGTTCCCGTGAACGGCAAACTGCCCGACGATAAAGAAAGCATGCTGCGCGCGATCGACGATCATAGCGCAGACCTTGCACACAATGCCGCCCTGCAGTCGCGGTTTGCCCGAAAGGATAGATTGCAAAGTTTATAAAAATGGTTTTTTAAAAACCCGCAAGAGCCCGGCTGGCGCAGCAATCCTGCTTCTGCCCCTGCTCTTGCCTCCCGGCTCGTAACCATTGGTGCCCTATGCCCGGCAAAATACTTGTAGTTTCAGACAGCCACGGCGCCCTGCAGAAGCTTGACGCGATCCTGCGTCATGAAGAGCCCTTCGATGTCCTGGTGCACTGCGGCGACGGAGTGGATGATCTTTCTCGAATCATTATTCCCGGGAGCACGCGGGTGCTCAAGGTGACCGGCAATGTTGATATCTCCCGGGGGTACATTTTTGAACGAACCATCATTAAAGAGCTCTACGGCAGGCGCATCATGGTTACCCATGGCGATATGTTCAGAGTCGACCGTGATCTGGACATGCTGCTTGAAGAGGGTACGCTGCAAGGGGCCGATCTCATCTGCTTCGGGCATACGCACACGAGATATTACCAGGACGGACCAACCGTACTTTTCAGCCCAGGGCCTGTCAGCGCCGGGCAGTACGGTGTGATAACAATAGGGGCCGATATCCGCTGCCGGCACAGGGAAATATGACCCTGCACGTGCAGCACACCCACCCGTAACAATTTAACGAAAATCAGTAAACTACTCAGGTAACGAGGGTCCAAGTTTGTTTATCGTTTATAGTTTTATAGTTATTTGTTAACAATCAACGATCAACAATCAACAATTTTGAACCCTGAACCTTGAACCCTCAGTAGCTACGGAGATCCTATGAATGCAGGCGTTCAGCACAAAAACATGAGCGGCCTCATGGCGTCCTCAACCTGCCCGCTCATCATCGTTTCCCGGCCTGTCGACCCCGACTGTATCGGCACAGCCCTGGCGCTGCAGTGGCTGCTTGCCGCGCAGGGTCACACTGCCGCCATCGTCTGCTTTTTCAGCATACCTTCTACTATGACCGGCTTCCCCGGCATGGGCGAGGTGAGGGTAGCGCAGCCCGACTCGTTTGATTTTTTCCCCTTTGATCTCATCATCACCGTAGATGGCAGCTCCTGGGGCCAGTTTCTCGGCGATGCGTGGGAAAAAGTACTCAGCCGCATGGACCCGGCGCGCATTGTCAACATCGACCACCACGAGCCCGAGGAGATTATGCAGGCCATACCGGGCCAGTGCCTGAATGTCAAAACATCCTCCACTGCGCAGGTGCTCTACGAGTACTTCATCGAGCCGGCGCAGCTCAGCCCGCCTGCCCGCATTGCCGACTGCCTCTACCGGGCGCTGCTCTACGACACGCGCGGATTCAGAAACGAGATACATACCGGCGCCTACCGTTTTGCCGAAGCTCTCATAGCCCTTGGCGCCGACCATGCCAAAACCGTTGATGTCAACTATGACATGCGCGAGGTGCAGTACCTGACCTGGGCCATCGAGCACACCGAATTCATAAGCGATCTGGGGCTCATGCTGCTGGTTATCGATGCAGGGCGCCTGGCAGAACTCGAGACAAAACTTGGCAAGGACTTCCTTGATTTCGATACGATCTACAAGGAAACCATTCAGCGGCAGGTTGCGGGATTCCACTACGGCGTCATGCTCACCGACAAGCTCGACGGCACCGTGCGCCTGAACTGGCGCACCCGCGGCTACGGCAGGCACCTGTCAATGGTCGCTATCGCCCGAGAGGCCGGCTTCAAGGCGGGCGGCCACCGCAATGCCGGCGGCGGCAGTTTGAAGGGAAGCATTAAGGACGCGCGAACGCAACTGCTCGCGCGCCTGCGTCAGGCCCTGCCCGGGTAAACCGTTGCAACGACTACTGTTTCCACTATTCTGCGGGAGTATTCTCCTCCGAAGGGAATTGAAGGGAATTGGGGTCAAATCTTTATCTTGTGAAGGGAATTGGGGTCAGAAGGGAATTGGCAGAAGGGAATTGGCAGAAGGGAATTGGGGTCAAATCTTTATCTTGACATTTCATAGTTATTGAAAAGCTATTTGTCAAGATAAAGATTTGACCCCATTTTTTGACTTTGTTTAATGTTCACGAGAGGCTGTCCCCAAGTGCAACAAAGGGCGCTCTTCGCGTTTATTGTCCTGCTCCCGGATCCTTGCCTGTCGAAAAAAACCTGTTACTGTACCGCGGGCATGCCATTGAGCTCGCGCATTTTATTGATCAGCGCCTTCACCTCGCCGGGGAACTGCTCCCACTCCTGTTGGGTGAACACCTGCCGGCCAGGAGATGCAACGCTGTTGGGGTCAAACACCTTGCGCACCTTGCGCATGAACAGATGCGCGTTGGGCCCTGCCTCGGGGAACATGGTCGTGAAGGGCTCCGCGTTTACAAATGCCATAAGCTGCGGCCCGATATTGTTCTTAACGACCACGGCAGCTCCGTAAACGCCGAAAGCCATGGCCTTTTTAATTTCGTCGGGCAGGGTCGGGTCGGGGTAATTATCAGTCTCAAACAGGCAGAAGTGCCCGCGCTGCAGGGCGTAGACAAACGGCGTGTCGTCGGCGCCGCCTCGGTCCGTAATATCAAGCTCGCCGAACAGATCCAGCGCTTTCTTCCATTCCCGTGACGTGGTTGTGGCGCCCTCGAACGGCCCCACGGGCAGCCATGCATTGGCGTAGAACTTGCGGTTCATGCGGTAGCCGTGCACGTGGCGGATACAGTCGAAATTCCACGGCTGCAAAGCTTCGAGCACCTCGGGCTTATAGTCGCTGCCGAGTATCCTGCCGCCCACCTCGGCAATAATCTCCCGCAGCACCCCTTCCTCATAGGCGATCTGCCGGTCTGAGCTTATGTTTGCCAGAATCGCGTAGCAGTTGTAGTCGGGAAAAAACCTGCTCTTGCAGCGCTCAATGGTCACGTCCTGTGTGGGCGAACAGTAAAAGGCGGAATAGACCCCCGTTGCGTTCAGCCCGATGGCGATGCCCGCGTGGGCGATTTCGCGCATGGCCTTGAGCTCGGTATCCAGGTCATCGAACTCGACCCACATGAGCTTATGGTTCTTGAGCGGCTCGGGCGCATTGTCATACCTGGCATCGTGCACGTCCTTGAGGCTCGGCCTGCCCGCAGCCAGCTCGGGTATGGACTCGTCGCCCACCCAGGCATGGAGCTTGACCGTTATTTCGGTGACGATGCCGTTGGTGCCAAGGCCCGACCGCTGCAGCCCCAGCAAATCGGGGCCGGGGCCGTATTCCCAGAAGTCGTCGGCATTGGGCAGGCAGCGGGAGCCCGTGGTGAGGATTTCGCCGTCTGGGAGCACCATCTTGACGCTCACGATATTGCGGTTGAAAAGGCCGTATTTTAAATCCGTCTGCCACAGCCCTGCAAAGGCAAACTGTGAGGCAAGTTTGCACACGGTTGTGGCAAGAGGGGTGCCGCCGTTCCACAGGCCCCGCTTCATGGTCTCGGCCTGCAGCTGGGCATAATCCACATACGGCTCAAGGGTTGCGCTCATGTTCTGCGTGTCGATGCGGATGATGCGGTTCATGCGCGAAAAATGCAGGATGAGCGTGGGATCCTGCGTTGTGGGGTTGCAGAAAACCTGGCCATTGGTGAAGGGCACATACGGGATGCTGTAGCGGTTGCAGATGCGCACCACGCTCTGCACCTCTTCGGTCGAACCGGGCAGCACCACGCAGGCAGGAAGCACATGCGGGTCCTTTTCATGTTTTTTCACAAAACTGCCGCCCTCGATGGAGAGTTTGCTGTAGGTTTCAACCGCTGTGCGCTCTTCATGTATCCACCTCTCACCAACAACGCTCTTCAGCGCCGCGTACACTTCGCGGGGCAGTTTCTTTTGCACGACTTTTTTCTTTGTATCACTCATGGGTGCATCCTTTCAAACGGGATGTTTGTAATCATTGTTGCCGGGGCAGCTGCACTGAGCGCCTCAGCCCTGCTGCGGCAGGTCCATGGCCTGAGCCAAGAGATCTATGAGATCGAAGAGCTGCATGCCGTTCTGCGCCGCTTCCAGCCCTTCGGTCAGGTTCTGGGCGCAGAACGGGCAGGCGGTAACGATTGCCTGAGCGCCTGTTTTCTGCGCCTCGCCGATGCGCTTGATCGCTGTTGTGCGCGCAAAATCCCTGAAGGCCGTGCGCACGCCGCCGCCGCCGCCGCAGCACCATGACTGGTCCTTGATCCGCTCCATCTCGTAGAGCTCGATGCCCGGAATAGCCTGCAAAATAGCGCGGGGCTCATCATAAATGCCGCAGTGGCGGCCCAGATGACAGGGGTCGTGCCAGGTGACGCGCATTTTGATCTCGCGCACAGGCTTAAGCTTTCCTTCCTTGAGCAGCCGGGCAAACATCTGCGAGGAATGATAGACCCTGGCCGTGAGGGCCGGCACGCCCGGAATTTCCGGATAGTCATGCGTCAACGCCCGGTAGCAGCCGGGGCAGAAGGTGACGATCTCGCGGGCGCCCGTGCTGTTGAGCCGCTCGATAGTGCGCGCGGCAAGGGCCATAAAGGTCTCGCGGTCGCCGATGCGCGCCACGGGGCTGCCGCAGCAGAGCTCCTCCTTCCCGAGAATCCCGATATCAACGCCCCCCTTCAGCAGCAGCTCGGCCGTATGCTGGGCCACCCGCCACTGCGTATTGTCGAAGGCCGAGGTGCAGCCCACAAAGAAAAGCGTTTCGACTTTCTCCTTGTTTGCATCCTTGAGCTGCAGGCGCCGCGCCCAGCGGTCGCGCTGCGACCGGGGCTGCATCCAGGGATTGTCGTAATTTTTGACGCTTTTAATCAAATTGCGGTGCTCGGGCATGGGGCCGATGCCGTCGCGAACGAGCTGCGCCCGCAGGGTTTCGTTCACCTGCAGGGGCTCCTTGTCCTGCAGGCGCTGGCAATTCATCTCGCAGGCCCCGCAGGTTGTGCAGGTATAGACGAGCGCCGCAAGCTCGGGCGCGTCCTCATAATCAAAATCGCCCTCAAGCAGTGCCCGGGCTATGTGCATCTTGCCCATGCCGGAATAGGGGAATATGCGGTATTCGTGAAACGCGGGGCACACTTCGGAATACTCGGCGCTCTTCACGTTCCAGCCCCAGTGGTTCTGGCACCAGTTGCACCGGGCGCAGCCCCAGACCTGGTCGCGGTAGTCTTCAAGTGTTTTTTCAAAAAACTTTTTTTCCGGTTTTATATCATAATAGGACATTGCAATCATGCCTCCTGTTGTGGCTGGTGTTTAGAAACAAAGCTGCCCTGGGTTGAGAATATTGTGCGGGTCAAGCTCCCGCTTCAGTTCCTGGAGCTTGCGCGTATAGGTGCCTGCGCGGCTGTAGACCATATCTGACCAGGCGCCATAGGGCCGGTCAAAGCATGCGCCGTTGTCAATCATCTGGCGGCTTGCCTCAAACCACATGTTGCGGGTGCGGCTCTGGTCGGCAGCGTCCCGGGGGTCGCAGTGAAAATCGACCTGACAGTGAAACGCCCTGCCCCGCTCTATGGGAATAAACGTAATGCCGATATCCCGCGTGGGATAATCATACTGGTTGGTTGCCGCAAGCACGATCTTCTGATAGTCGGGAAAGCGGCGCAGCGGCGCCTTGAACGACAGGTCATGCACGGCGCCGCGGTAGCAGAACTTCTTGAGCGTGCCCCACGGGTGCAGCATCTCTTCAAGCAGCATCTCCCGAAGCCATGAATTGTCATACAGGCTCAGGTGCGTTGCTGCGCAGACTTCCTGCAAAGCAGCCTCCTCATAGGCTATCTTGCCTTCGGGCTGCCGCGGCCCGCCCTCGATGCACACGGCAAGCACCCATTCGGGCAGCTGCCTGCGAAGCGATGCAAACTCGTCGGAGGCTATGCGCAGGGCCGGAAACTGCCCCGGCACGGTCCAGTCGCGGCAGGCAAGCGCGGCAAGGTTGATATTATTAAAAAGCAGCACTTCGGTGCCCAGCTCCCGGTGCAGAATCATCCGCAGAGGATCAAGCACCTCGGGGAAAGAATCAAAAGCAATCATGAAGAGCTTGCGCGCTTTGGGCATATGCTCAACCTTCAGGTTCATCTTGGTCACAATGCCCAGCGTTCCCTGCGCACCTGTCCAGAAACGGTTCAGCATGGCCCGCACCGGCCCCATGGGCGAACCGGGTTTGCCTCCCGTGGCCCACAGCCCTGTGCGCAGCAGCTCGCCGTCGGGCAGCACCAGCTCCATGTCCATAATGAGCTCATTGCCGTACTCGAAGCTGACAGCCGCAACGGACGGGTCACGCTCAAGAAAACTCGTGAGCACGGACCGCTCCGGAGGAATACCGAAGGGCAGCATGGCGCGCAGCCCCTTACCAGCCAGCGCCTCCTGCATCTGCCGGGCCGTAACACCCGGCTCGATCACGCAGTGCCAGTTGCTCTGGCTGATTTCAAGAATTTTGTTCATGCGCGACAGGTTCAGGATAATGCCGCCCTGCCGGGGCACGGCCGCTCCGTGCAGGTTAAGGCCCGAGCTGTACGGCACGACCGGGGTCAGTGTCCGGTTTGCCCAGCGCAGCACCTCCTGCACCTGCCCGACCGTTTCGGCGTAGACCACCGCATCGGGCCGCCGCGGCTCCACAAAGCTCTGATCGCCGGCATAGGAGAGAAGGGTGTCTGCATCATCAAAAACAGCGTCTTTATTAAGTATTTTTGCAAGTTCTTCCTTGATGGACATAGGCCTGCTCCTCCGGAAAAAGATAATAATATCCCCGCTCAGCGCATCAGCC
Source organism: uncultured Thermodesulfobacteriota bacterium (assembly GCA_964400575.1). Taxonomy (GTDB): domain Bacteria; phylum Desulfobacterota; class WTBG01; order CAIYCZ01; family CAIRTM01; genus CAIWCT01. The sequence continues at coordinate 7,303 of CAYNVA010000454.1, forward strand.
GGACAGGTCGTTAGCACCCTGCTGTTCCGGTTTGCGCGCTGATTTAATTTTGATGTACATTAAAAAATGACCGCGGTCAATTAAAATATGACCGCAGTCAGTAAAAAGCATGCACGCCGACACGGCAAGGCGCTTCGCCTATGTCCCGACGCCGTCAAGAAAAAGGTGGATGAGCTCTTTGATTCTGGCAACGCATGCTTTTTTTGTTTTAAAAAAACCATTGGTCCAGTAAATTACATACATCGTGTAGAGGGCAAAAATCATCTCAGCCATTTGCTGCGGGTCAAGAGACCGCCTGATCTCGTTTCTCTGCTGTGCGCTTTCAATCAGCTGCGAAAGGGTCCGCATGAGATTCAGCTCATTTTTATTGTGACCGGTGCCGATCTTGACAACTCTTTCTTTAAGGAGCACTTTGGAAAATTCCCTGTTGGAGAATATGTGTTTGATATAGGTCGTAATCAGCAGTTCGATCTGGTCGGCAAACGTTTTCTGCCCGCCTATTTTACGCTCAATTTCCTCGCCGCTTTTTGAAATTTCCTTATCCAGAAAGTACAGCAGCACATCTTCTTTTTTTTCAAAAAAATTATAGAATGTGCCTTTTGCTATCTTTGCTTTACGGGTGATGCTTTCTACAGTTGTGTGCTCAAAGCCTTTGCCGGCGAAAAGATCAATGGCCGCTTTGAGTATCTGCTCCCGGGTATTCTCTTTTTTAAATTCACGCCGCCCCTGCATGGATGATGCTCCTGTGCTTTTCAATTACACGACTGCGCGGTGCCGTTCATATACGGGAAGTATAGAGTAAAAGCTTCGCATGTGTCAACAGGGAGAAAAAACAGCGGGTGTGCAGGCAGGGATCAGGGAAACACCCCTTGTGCAGACAGCAGTCAAACAGGCGCCCCTGATGTGATCCCCCGGCCGGCACGAGCAGTAAAGGTTACAGCATCGCTTCCAGATCGCACGTGAGCAGCAGATGCCCGGTAAAAGAGGCCGGGTCACGGGCTGCCACACGGGCTGCGTATCGGCCCCAGGTTTCAGGGCGTTCCCACGCGCAACGGTTGCTCTGGGGATTAAGGTATGCCCATCCTTCGCTGTCGGTATTGTCGGGCATGAGGGCATTCACGGCGATGCCGTACTGTTTCAGCTCTTCTGCCAATCCCAGGGTAAGGCGGTTCATGGCAGCTTTGCTCACATCATAGGCAATGCCGGTAAAGGGCTCGTGGTGCAGATGTTGTGTCACCGCAGATGAAATATTAAGTATATGCCCCCGGTGCTGTTCTATCATTGCGGGCAGTACGGCCCGTGTGCACAGTACCGCGCCGCGCAGATTGACATCCATTATTTTATCCCAGTTTTTTTGAGGCATCCCGTGAAAAAGGGCTGGAAAATTGGTTGCGGCGTTGTTGACCAGTATGTCGATGCGCCCCCATTCCTGAAGCGTTTTTTCAACCGTCAGAGCCACGGATTGTTCTTTGCTCACATCGGTTTTAATGGCCAGGGCTCTGCCGCCATGCTTTCGTATTTCTTCCGCGGTAGTTTCAATAGTTCCGGCTATTGACTGAAGCTCCAGGCGGGTTCTGGCTGCGACAACCACCCGCGCTCCTTCACGAGCAAGCGCGATGGCGATTGCCTTTCCAATTCCCCGGCTGGAGCCGGTCACGATAGCAACGCTGTCCTGTAATGTCATGGGCTGATCGTCCCTTTTCACACGAAGCATTTTTTATAGTTTTTTTACAATCATCCGTTCTTTTGAAATGCCTCAATCGCCTTCATCACTTCGGTCACATGGACCATGCCCGGCCCGCCGCTCATGAGAACCGCCACTGATGCCGCCTCCATGATCTCCTCAGGCTTTGCTCCCTGGGTCAGGGCTCCTTTCGTATGCGCGTAGATGCAGGGAAGGCACCGCAGGGACACGGCGATGCCGATAGCGATAAGCTCCTTGGTCTTAGCATCAACCTTTCCGTCGGCCATCACGCTGCCCTGCAGCTCCATGAATGCCCTGGCTATATCAGGGTAGGTGCCGCTGTACTGAGCCACATAGGTAAAAAATTCGTTCAGTTTGTCCTGAGGGTTGTCTGCGGTCATACTGTCTCCTTTATAAAATTGTTTCATGTTGTCATTGGCTGAAATGAACCAACAGCCTGTCTCTTATCATATTTTTCTGTTCCATTGCAACCAACCATAGCGCACGAACTTTTAGCCGGATCAAGCTATGATACTGAAAAAACTTTACTTCTTGAAATGGCACCAAACCTGCATATTCAAAATGCAAAGACCGGCAATCAAATAATTGCACAACAATAGGATTGGAGGACAGGTTATGAGACAGATAAAAAAAATACTAGTGGCAAACAGAGGTGAGGTAGCGGTACGGATCATAAAGGCAATACGGGAAATGAACCTGAAGTCTGCAGTGGTATATTCCGATGCCGACAAGGATTCTCTGGCTGTGCAGCTTGCAGACGAAGCCTACTATATAGGCCCGTCACCAGCACGGGACAGCTATCTTAAAATAAAGAATATCATCCAGGCGGCAAAAACCGCGGGGGCCGATGCCGTGCACCCGGGCTACGGTTTCCTGGCAGAGAACGCCGTATTTGCCGAAGCGGTCAGGAGCAATAACATTATTTTTATCGGCCCGACCACTGAAGCGATCAAAACCATGGGCTGCAAGCTGCTGTCGCGCTCCATCATGGAGCGGGCCGGCGTGCCTGTGGTGCCCGGCGCCATGGCTGCCATAAAAGACAGGGAAGACATGTTCGCAACTGCTCGCCATATCGGCTATCCGCTGCTTTTGAAGGCATCCGGCGGCGGCGGCGGCAAAGGCATGCGCAGAGTAAACAACGAGCAGGAGCTTGCCCATGCCTATGAGCTTGCCCGCACCGAATCATTTTCAAGCTTTGGCACCAACACGATCTACATGGAAAAATACATACAGAACCCTCACCACATCGAAGTGCAGATACTGGCCGACATGCTCGGCACGACAGTGAGCCTGGGCGAGCGGGAATGCTCGGTGCAGCGACGCTACCAGAAGCTGCTGGAAGAATCGCCCTCCCCCTTTCTGGATCATGAAACGCGCAGCCGTCTTGCAAAGATCGCCGTCATGGCGGCCAAGACCGTGCATTATGTCAATGCAGGGACCGTGGAGTTCATCGTCGATGAAAACCGCAACTGCTACTTTCTTGAGATGAACACGCGGCTGCAGGTTGAGCATGCCGTAACCGAGATGGTGACCGGGGTTGACATTGTGAAGGAGCAGATCCGGATCGCGCGCGGCGAGCCCCTGAGCTTTACCCAGGACCACATACAGTCGCAGGGCACGGCCATCGAATGCCGCATTTATGCCGAAGACCCGGACAACAACTTCATGCCTTCGCCCGGCACCGTGCTTGGCTACCGCGCACCAGGGGGCAGCGGCGTGCGGTCAGACTCCGGCGTGTGTGCAGGCTCGGATGTTTCCTTTCACTACGATCCGCTGATTTCCAAACTGGTCACCTGGGGCCGAACCCGCGATGAGGGCATCAGCCGCATGAAGCAGGCACTTTCAGAGTACAAAATCGAAGGCGTTAAAACAAATATTGCATACTTTTTAAAGGTGCTTGAAAACGGGGAATTTCTTTCAGGCAATTACACGACGTCGCTGGTGGATCGGATGAGCTCGTATGCAGCGGCATAGGCCCGGCTGTGAGATGCCTTCGGGAAAGAGGATGGTTCGGTAAAACGCAGGGCGGGTCCCATGCTCTCTGACGGGCGGCGGCGCAGAATCATGTGCGCCGCCTTTTTCATGCTCAGCTGAAAAAATCTTTTACTATGGTTTCAATAATCGGCCAGGGCGCAAGGGCCGGTTTTTTCGTGATCGTCACGGTAACGCGATCGCCTTCAACCGCATAATTCCCCTCAACACCCCTGCCCGAGAATGTGCCCCTGGTCATGTCACCGTCGAGTGTGGCGCCCATGCCTTCGGCTGACAGGCGAGCATTTGCCAGAAATTCCTTATCATCCGGGGGGATCGTCACGGTAAATGTTTTGCACATGGTTTTTCCCCTGAAAATTATTTATGCGCGTCTTTTCCCCCGCATGGCCTGCGCAAAAACCATCGCTTCGGCAATTGTGCCGGGGCGCGGCGGCTAGAGCATTTAACAAATTACTATGACCATTATTCATGTGTGATAGAGCAACACATACCTCGGTCATTCCGGCTTGTCCGGAATCATTTTTCAGCACACCAAAAGGGATTCCCGTCAAGCGGGAATGACAAGAAATGAATCCATACAGCTAACGCATTCAACTGTTTTCTGATTTTCGGTTACAAGATTTAGTTAAATGCTCTAACTCATTGGCTTTTTTGCTAGAGCATTTTTCAAAATAGTATAGCAATATGCGCACAGGTGAGCTTTTGGTGAGAGTAGCCCGTGCGGTTCGAGCGATTGGCATGACATCATTGCCGGTTTCTCTTGCGAGAATAGAGCACGGGCAAACGAAACAAAGGCTCACCATAAGGGCCCGTGGCTACAACAAAAAGAAAAATGCTCTGGCGCCGCTGCAGAAGGCAATTTAAGCCCCCTGCTCTGCCGTTGGCTGCCGGCTGGGCAGAACTTTGCGCAGCGCTGCGGCAATTTCACCCGTATTATACGGCTTCATTATAAATGCGCGTATGCCGGCTGCACGGGCCTGCTCTTCGGAAATCTGGCTGCTGAACCCGGTACATAAAATTATGGGGATATCGGGCCGTATGCGGAGAAATTCCTTTGCCAGTTCATAGCCGGTCATATACGGCATGGTGAAATCAGTAATCACGACATCAAAGCCGTTTGGATTCTCCGTAAAGGTTTTAAGCGCCTCAGGGCTGCTGAGGCTGCTGACAACGCTATACCCCAGCAATTTTAGTATGGTTGTTCCCAATTCAACAAGAATTTCCTCATCGTCAATTAAAAGAATTGTTTCGCAGCCCCGCGGAATTTCCGGCGGTGGCTCAGTTGTTTCAACGACCTTGACGGAAATTTGCGGCAGAAGCACATAAAATTTTGCTCCTTTGCCCCGCAGGCTGTGTGCGGTTATCGTGCCGCCGTGGTCTTTGACAATGCCGTGGGCGACGGCAAGACCCATGCCCGTGCCTTTGCCGACCGCCTTTGTTGTAAAATAAGGGTCGAAAATGCGCTGCATATTCTGGGGCTCAATACCGGGGCCCGTGTCGCTCACCGTTATACGCACATAGGGCCCGGGGCTTGCACCAGGATAGCTTGCCTGATTGCGGTCATTGATCTGTATCGATGCAACTTCGATCTCAAGCACGCCTCCCGTGGTTTCCATGGCCTGCGCCGCATTGGTGCAAAGATTGATAAGCACCTGATGGATGCGTGTGGGATCCGCGTGAACTATATGCGCATCGGCAGGCACGCTCTGCCGAATGTCAATGGTTGTGGGAACCATGGCGCGCAGCAGCTTAACTGCTTCGCTGACAATCATGCACATATCCACCGGCCTGCGCTCCTGCTCCTGCCTCCGGCTGAAGGCCAGTATTTGCCGAACAAGATCCCGCGCGCGGTCACTGGATTTGAGTATCTGGTCAATATTGCCGGCAACAGGGCTCTCCGGCGGCAGATTCAATCGCGCCATTTCAGCATTACCCATAATGGCGGCAAGGATATTGTTGAAGTCATGGGCAACGCCGCCGGCAAGCGTGCCTATCGCCTCCATCTTCTGCGACTGGCGAAGCTGCTCTTCCATCTGCATGCGCTGGGTAATATCCTGGATCGAGGCAATGACAAAACGAACCCTGTGGTCCTCTTCGCGAAAACAGGATACTGCAAGGTGGGCCCATACAAGATCGCCGCTTTTACGCACAAAACGCTTGTCCATCTCGTATATTTCAATCTCTCCGGCAAGCATTTTATCAAACTGAGCCGCATCGCGGGCCACATCATCAGGATAGGTCATGTCCGCCCAGGTCTTCTGGTAGAACTCTTCATCCGTGTACCCGAGCATGCTGCACAGTTTCTGGTTAACGCGCAGCCATCCTTTGTCAACAGAGATGATGGCAATGCCGATATTGCCCAGTTCAAACTGGCAGCGGAAGAAGGCTTCGCGCTCACCCAGCTTCTCTTCCAGTTCCCTGCGCTTGGTGATATCTTCTATAACCTTAATAAAGCCCTTGACCGTGCCGCTTTCAATAACAGGGAATGCCATGACGCTGGTGTCAAACCTGCTCCCGTCAATGCGAGCAGACTCTCTCTCTCGCTGTGCCATGGCGCCGGTCTGCATCGCTGCGGCGCCCGGACAGCCGGGGCACACAAAGCCGCATTTTTCAAATTCGCCGTAACAGAATTTGCCGGGATAATAATCCACGGGCTTGCCATACATTTCAGCGCACTTGCGATTAATCATGATTATTCTGTGATCGGTATCCATCAAGGCAATGCCGAGCTCAATATTGTCAACAAGCAAGCGATACCGCTCCTCGCTCTCCAGAAGGCTCTTTTCCGCGGTTTTGCGATGAATGCCAAGGGCAATCTCGTCTGCCACGCTGGCAAGGGCATGCAGCGTAAAGTCACTCAGCCGCTGGCGTGAAAACAGCGCCACTACCCCCATGGTCTGACCGCCAATAATTAAGGGGTAGCCGGCAAATGCGATCATGCCTTCTTTTTGTGCCCATTGCTGGTCATGGATCTG
>CAYNVA010000455.1:0-7976 GCA_964400575.1 uncultured Thermodesulfobacteriota bacterium
GTGTGACGGCGCGGCGCTCCCGCACAAGGTCGTTGATCCGCGGCGCCGGAACCTTAAGCTCAAGGGCCAGTGCATGTGCAGTCATTTCCAGCGGGATGAGGAACTCTTCGCCCAAAATTTCTCCGGGATGAATAGGTCGCAGTTTATTTATAGGCTCCTTGGCGCCGGTGCAAAAACACACGGGACAGGCAGAGCTGATTCTACAGCAGAGAAAAAACCAATTGACTGCCGTGCGCAAAAGCGCATAGAGTACTGGTGGTCACAACCGTTAACAGAGGGCGGACTGTAGACTTGTTACATCCAATTTTGGCGATATTATCTAAAAATAGCGCCGTTATGAACTGTGCCTTCGCCCCTTCAGTTGGCGCTGATATTTCTTAGAGATTGTTGGATCGAGGGGGCTGCCTGGTTATCTTATATGACAAAGCCTTCTGAAGGGTGATCTGTTTCCATCAACCAACTCAATGTGAGCGACGCCTTGGGAGCAAAGAAACGGAAAAGACAAAGCACATTAAAAGATCCTTCAGGTGATAGACCATCTCACGCATGCATGTCCGGCAGTTCTGGCGGCAAAGTGCACAAGGTTAAGCTCGCGATACTGATACTGACAGTTTTTGCCTGTGCATTGTCGTTGCGCCTTGTTTTTGTCCAGGAAGTCCTTTTGCAGAATTCATGCTTGTATGGTGCCCTCAACGCAGCTCCCAAAGCAGGGTTTATTGCCTCCCCCGACAGTGATGCCTACATAAGCCTGGCAAGAACATTTTTCAGCAGCTATTTTGGCGATCAGGACGGCTGGAAGGCACTCTGGCGAACACCCGGCTACCCCGCGTTTCTCATACCATTCTACAGCCTTGGCCTGGCGCCGGAAGGAATCTTGCACGCACAGGCTTTTCTCGGTGCGTTGATTCCTGTTCTGACCCTTTTGCTTGCTCAGATGCTGACAGGCAGCATGGTCCTTGCTGGCCTTGCAGGATTGATGTCGATGGTTTCCCCCACGGGGGTGGGCTTGAGCGGGCTGATCATGAACGATATGTTCATGGGTTTCATCGTTGCGGCGGGAGTCTATCTCCTCTATTTGGGGACAGCCAGGGAAAAAGCCTCGTGGCTCATCATTGCAGGAGCGTTGTTCGGTGTCGGGTCATTGGTCAAACCGGTTCTCATGCTTTGGCCGGTAATCATGGTCGCCATTCATTACTTGATCTGCGTGGGAGAGGGTAAGCATCCGAACTGGAAAGCGCTGGGCATGGCCGTGGCCATACATAGCCTGATTCTGGGGCTCTGGTGTACGCGAAATTACTGCTATGAGAGGGTTTTTTCCCCGTCGAGCAACATTAATTTTGTGATGTATGATTTTTTGAGACCGCGCGTTGAGGAATGGGTGAAAGCGGGGAGATTGCCGTCCAATCAATCTGTACGCCGCAACAGAGATGAAAAGCGGGCGAAACTTGAAGAGCAAACCGCGGGCAGCTCCAATGCGGAACGATTGGATATAATGAAAACAAGCAGCATGGAAGTCTTGCGTGCCCATCCAGGGGTGACCATACAGGTGGTTTTTCAAGATATGAAAGAACACGCGTTATCGGGGTGGGACTACTTCCCTCGCCAGTTGCCGTTGGGCCTTGATCAGATAAAAAGGCTCAATCAGGCAGCTCAACTGGAATCTGCTTTCAGGGAGAAAGCCATCATCGTGACAGCAGGGTTTTTCTCTTTTCTGCTCATCGCTATGGGTGTCAGGCCAACAGCATCAAAGCGCAGAGTATGTAGCCTCTCGTTTGTTCTGATACTCATCTATGGATACTTCTCCGTATTTTCCGGCACAGCATTCTGGGGGGGGTCCCGGGTCATGTATCCGGTTGAGTTTATTTTGATCCTCCTTATAGTCCTGATGCTCCATGCCATCGGCGCTGCCGGCGGCAATATGCTGGAGAGGACTCGACTCTTTCTTGCAGAGGTTTCGCCCATAAGGGGCCTGCTGCACCGATGCGGACCATGGGTTGCAGCGCTGTTGATTGTCGGTGTCGGTGCCTATGGAATCAGCATGATCATGGAAAGAGACCCGGGGACCTACAACAACCTTGGCAGGGCTCTTGCCGCGCGGGGAAATCAGGGGGAGGCGATTCCCTTTTTTGAACAGGCGCTCCAGCACGACCAGGAGAACCTTCAGGCGAAGTTCAATCTGGCTCTTGCTCATCTCAAACTGGCGCACTACGGAGAAGCAGTGCCCCTTCTGCGGGAGGTGCTGCGTGCTAAACCCGGCGATGCCGACAATAACTACCTTTTGGGCATTGCCCTGGCCAGGTCGGGTATGCTCCCGGAGGGCCAGAAGTATTTGCAGGAAGCACTTCGCCTTAACCCCGGCCACGAGGACGCCAGAAAAGCTCTGAGCATGGCTAAATGATGCAATATGGTCGTCGCTGTGCTGGCTGCTGCCTGCGGGCGTTCCCCATCCCCATACAGTCTCAGTATCCGGAAGCTGCCAGCATTGCTCCATGTTTGAGTTTATTGTGCTGGCTGTTTAACACAATTTTCAACCTTCCTTTCTTGTCATCGAGCAAGCGGCACGCATATATTTCAATTTCATCCTATCTTCATTTTCATCCGCAACAGACCGAATCCAGCCATTTTGAGAAGCAACCAACCATGACTGAACCGGCTGATCTGGGTTGATCCGTAAGTGCGATCACGGTACCGGATGGGCAAATCCATGATTTTAAGACCAAGCTTGGCAGCGCCAAAAATGAGATCAAAATCGCCAAACGGATCAAACTGACCGAAGTAGCTCTGTCCGGCAATCAAGCGCTGGACATCCGAGCGCAGCAATACCTTCGTTCCGCAGAGAGTATCTTTGATGGGTTGACCAATAATGAAAGAGAAGCATAGACTAAAAAACTTGTTGCCCAGCAGATTCAGGAAGCGCATCGCCTGGCCTTCCATGGGATACACCAGCCTCGAACCATTAACAAACTCAGCCCGACCGCTAATCAGTGCCTCATAAAAAGCAACCAAATCCTCGGGCGGCACGGTCATATCGGCATCCAAAATCATGACAATATCGCCTTTGGCTTTCGCATAGCCAAGCCACACAGCATCTTTTTTGCCCGTGCCGGTCTGTTGGTGGACGGAAATATCCAGCTCCGGATGACTGTTTTTAGTTTGACGACAAGCATCCAGCGTCGCGTCCTGTGAATGTCCCTCGACATAGATCAGCTCAGTATGCGAACCCATGCGAGGCAAACGCTCGGCAATTTTCGGGATGTTGCCCGCCTCGTTCCTGCAAGGACAAATGACCGACACGGTCGGCTCTTTAGGGTTGTCAGTTGCGGATGTTTGCAGGGGGTGCATCGGTAGGCGCAGGACAATCCAGTTGATCAAACAGAACCAGCGAAATGGCGCAAAAGGAGCAAGTATACGGTTGCAGAACTCGGCGAGCAGGGGGGTCCGCTTGGGTAAAAGTGTTGTTGCATACGACTGAACAACTTCAAATCCCGCCAGTTCTCCCATATTGGCGACATCTTCGCGCGTCACCCAGTTGATCACCGGCTGCCGGTATTTCAGGCCGCACATCTCAGCAAGGGATAGAACGGGTTGCCACAGATGGCTGTACGTATTGACAATGATTCGCGTCCGGGCGTGACAGTACAGGCGGAGACGTCTAAACAAGGCCGAAATATCGTAAATATACCCAAGCAGGTCAGACAGGATGATGTAGTCAAAAGTTTGACCGTTTAAGTCAGTTGTCTCAGCCGCGCCGCAAATAAATCTCAGTGAAGGATGTTTGGCTTTTGCACGCTCAATCATGGCTGGGCTCATATCCACGCCAACGCCGCAGGCCGGTTCTAAGGCAGCCAGTAGATCGCCCGTGCCACAGCCCATCTCCAGAATAGTCCCTTGAGTTTGAACGTGATAGCGATAATAGCGTATCAACTCAAGGTGATAACCTGCATTGCGTCGTCGCCAGCTATCTCGAACCCCGGCAAACGTATCAAAATATTTTTGCAGGTGAGCCAAGCAATCGTCGAGCGATTCCGGCCGATAGATGGATCGTTGCCTATGGGAAAGGACTCGTGCATCGGCACTAATATTGTTTTTATCTACCATTACGCCTGCCTTCCATCACCTGTTGTAAATGAGGACTGATAGGATCTTGCTTTGGAATGGGGTGAATATAGGACGAGGAAGATTGTGTGTCAAGCCCAATACGGCCGCAAGATATGGTGCAGCGGTTTTGGGGACGATCTGCGGGGCTGATCTAAAATATTTTGTTGTGCGGCGGGCGCCTCTGATATGTGGTGTTATGTCAATTCGACATGCTGTTTTTGTGCCCACTCCGACCGTTTAGAGCATTTTTCTTTTTGTTGTAACCATGCGCACAGGTGAACTTTTGTTTCGTTTGCCCGTGCTATATTCTCGCAAGAGAAGCCGGCAATGATGGAAGGCCAATCGCTCGAACCGCACGGGCTGCCCCCACCAAAAGCTCACCTGTGCGTATACGGCTATGCTATTTTGAAAAATGCGCTAGTGTGGGGGTTCAAAATTTTGAGCCCCTACGCTCAAATAACATAGAGGCTTTAAAAGGGTGATCGGGACCGGCGTAATCATATACCGGCAAACGCAGAGAACCCTACTTTACGGACGCGATGCCGCACCTGGTGCGCCCCTGTTCTTTTTCAGGCTGTCGTAAACATCTTTTATGACGCTGCCTGATACCTCTGCCATGGCACTGCTCATGGCAGCAACAAATGACTGCGGACTCGTGCGCTCGCAGGGCTTGCGGCTACGGTAGGTTTTCTGAAGCAGTATTTTTTTTGTAATGTCGGGCTCGTCATGCGCCAGCACCGTCACCGTTATGCCCAGCACGGCTTCCCAGCCGCTGTCTGATTCCCATGCAACAAACTCGTCGACCGAGCCCTCAAGCACAAGGGGCGCGGCAAAACTGCTGCCGTAGAGAAACACCCCCTGCAGAAAGTCCGCCTGCTGAAGGTCGCGGTTGAGGCAGCAGGCAACGATGTCGCCCGGATGCGCCCGCCATTTGTGATAGACATACTCTTCCCGCTTGAAGGATGCGTCGCGGTACACCAGGGCGCTTGAATTATATGGCGCCGCTGCAGTGAAACGCTCGATGCGCAGGCTCAAGGCCTGCCGCTCCAGCCCCTCAACAGCCGGCAGCCCGTATTCAAGGGTATAATGAGATATTTTGTGTGCCGGCTGCCGCAGGCCCACGCAGGCGCCCAGCGCACAGCACCCGACCGCGATCAGCACCCTGGCTGACCACTTCATGCCCTTTCTTGTTGTGTCATACTGCATATACGTGCTCCATTTGTTAAAAGGTGCTAGCGCAGGTGCGCGCTTGCAGCTGCAAAGCCGCTCATGCGCCGGCAGGCTACGGCCGCTCTGCCTCAAACTCTTCCTGCCGCAGGCGGGGCGGCTGGCCATACAGCAGCCGCGAGGGCTGCTGGCCGAGCTGCTCAAGCAGATGGTTAAGCCCCTCGGTCACTTTCTCCATATTCTGCACAGCCGAAAAAAGATTTGGCCGCAGCTGCACAAGCGCCGCGTCGCTGCCTGAGACAAGGGCCGAACTTTTGGCCAGCAGGCTGTTCATGTTCACGAGAGACTGCTGAAGCTGCTCGATCGAACCCTTGATCTGGCGCTCGTTGTCGGCCGCGATTTTTTCAATTCTGCCGAGCGTGCTCTGCAGTCTGTCAAGATTTGTACTGGCTTTGCTGAGCACGACCGCCAGGCTCGCCGAAAGGTTTTTCATGTCGGCATCGGCGATCACCTGGTTGCTGCTGTCCAGGGTCTGCTTGAGCTTGTCGGATATGCCTTTCAGGTCAAGCGACTTGATCTGGCTCATGAAATCGCCGATGCCCTGGAGCAGCATGGATATGTCCGAAGGCATTGTGGCCACAATGGGGTATTTTGACGGAAAGTTCAGAGGCGGCGACCTGTCGGGCTCACCCTTTTTCCGGCGGTCAAGCTCGATGAACATGCTTCCCGTTATCCCCACGACCTTCAGCTGCGCAACCGTTTCTGAATCAAGCTTCTGCCCTGACTCGATCTTCAGCATCACCTGGATGAGCTTGCCGTCGGGGGCGACCTCGATGCTCTGCACCCTGCCCACGGCAACGCCGCGGTACTTCACCGGGGAGTCGCGGTCAAGGCCCTGCACTGACTCGTTGAAGTAGGCCGCATAATAGCTGCCCTTCTCCAAAAAACGCGACATCCCCAGCCAGACCACTGCAACGATGGCAAGGGCCATGCCGCCCGCCACAAAAAGCCCCACTGTAAACTCCGTTGTGCGCTTTGCCGCCATAGCCGCCTCTTTTACCCAGCTTCTCGGTTGAAGAACTGTTTCACGAATCTGTTCTGGCTGCTGTCCCGCAGGTATGCGGGATCGCCTTCGGCAATAATGCTTTTGCTGGCCCGGTCGAGCATGATCACGCGCTGGGCAACGGCAAAGATGCTCGGCAGTTCGTGCGTCACGATCACCATGGTGGTGCCAAGGCTCCTGTTGAGATGGATGATCAGGTTGTCAAGCTCGGCAGAGGAAACCGGGTCAAGCCCTGCCGAGGGCTCGTCGAAAAAAAGTATGCGGGGATTGAGCGCCATGGCGCGCGCAAGCCCGGCCCTTTTTTTCATGCCCCCGCTGATTTCCGACGGCAGATAGGTTTCGTACCCTCCCAGGTTCACAAGGCCCAGCTTCATCCGCACCAGCGAGTCTATGGCCGAGCCCGGCAAATCTGTGTATTCCCGCACGGGCAGGGCGATATTTTCGGCAAGCGTCATGGAGCCAAGCAGTGCGCCGCCCTGAAAAAGCACGCCTATTTTTTTAAGCGTCCGCATGAATGCGTCCTGGCCGCAGGTGCTGATGCTCACGCCGTCTATGATGATATCGCCGGCAAGAGGCGGCATAAGGCCGATCAGGTGCTTGAGCAGCGTGCTCTTGCCGCAGCCGCTGCCCCCCAGAATAACAAATATCTCGCCTTCGTAGATGCTGAAGGAAACGCGGTCAAGGATGACCGCATCGCCATAGCCGGCTACCAGATTCCTGACCTGAATAATTGGCCTGCGCTCCATTGTTGCTTACCCGACATGCAGCCCGTAAGCCCGGGCACGGCCGCTGCTAACCCCAGTACCGCAGTATCACGGCAAACAGCGCGTCTGACACGATGATTAAAAAAATGCTGCTCACCACGGCTGACGTGGTTGCATGGCCCACGGAAGCCGCCCCGCCGCTGACCTGAAAACCGCGAAAGCAGCCGACCCATGAGATGAGCAGCGCAAAAAAAGCGCTTTTGCCGAACCCCAGGAACACGTCAAAAAGCGTGAGGGTTTTAACGGTCTGGTCGATATAGGCCCCCGCGGTAAGGTCAAGCATGCCGACGCCCACAATGAGGCCTCCGGCTATGGCGCACACATCCGAAAACAGCACCAGAAACGGCACGACGATGACCGATGCGACCATCTTGGGCATGACCAGAAACCGCACGGGCTCAAAGCCCATGGTCACCAGAGCGTCCACCTCTTCGGATATCTTCATGGTGCCGATCTCGGCTGCAAAAGCAGAGCCCGATCTGCCGGCAACAATGATGGCGGTCATGATGGGCCCGAGCTCGCGGGCCATGGAAAGGCTGACCAGGGAGGCGACGTAGATGTTTGCCCCGAACTGCCGCAGCTGCACCGCGGACATGAACGCCATAATGAGCCCCAGAAGAAAGCTGATGAGCGCGACGATGGGCAGGGCGTCGACCCCTGTTTTTTGCATGCACTGAAAAGTGTCGTCGGCCCTGAGGCTTGTGGGCTGCCGCACAACACGGGCCAGGGCGAAGCAGACGGCGCCTATAAAAGAAATCATGTGCTTCAGGTCGGCAGCCTGCTCAAGGGCTGCCGCACCGAGCCGCTCAATCGCGCCCGGCGATCGCGCAAGCGCAAGCGGCGCTGCCGCGCTGTCAAGACGAAAAAGCTCGACCATGGCCTTT
>CAYNVA010000456.1:0-1882 GCA_964400575.1 uncultured Thermodesulfobacteriota bacterium
AGGGCTTGTAATAGGCCCACATGGTGTCTGAAAGGATCTGCCTGCTTATATATCCCAGCAAGCCCATGCCTGAAGGCACATGAGTGACTAGAGCTCCCAGCGGGCCCAGGCATCCTTTATCGCAAAAATTGAGGCCGTTTATATCCCGCATAAAGAACGCATGATCGATACAGTGGGAAGCGCCGAATGTAAAATTATAAGGCCACGGCATTTCCCAGTCGAACCGGCACACATAGACATTGTTCTGATAAAGACTCATATTCCGGGCAATGCTGTCCACAAAGGACGCCCGCCAGAAGCTTGTGCCGTAGAAGGCAGCAGTCTCATACAAATCCCTGTCCTCTCCCCGCAATGCCAGGTCGGGAATCAGTGCACCTTCAAACAGCGGAGCAAAATAGAGGGTGCTTCTGAGAAAAATTTTAAACTCATCTTTGCAATTTCCCATAACTATAGGAACTTTTGTATACGCACCTCGGGCAAAAGCACCGTAGCCGTCAGCGGGCATAACTACGCCATCGCCAAAAATCATTTCAGCTGCAGGCGCGATGCGGGCAGATGCGGTAAACGAAGGATAATCCTCAATAAATTTTGTATGGCCCGCAAGAATGTCCGGTGCGGGTTTCGAGCGCAGGTAGGCTTCAATAGCGCTATTGCTCATGCCGGCCAGAATAGTCCTGGCGGAGGCATTGTCCGTTGCGGAGCCGTCCTTAATAAGCAGTGCGACAAGAAGAGATTTTGCCTGCTCTTCGCCGGCGGCAACAGAGTTAACTATAAAACCGTTGCTGAATGCCATTGCCTTGTGGAAAAGGCCCTGTGCAAGAGGCGACAGCACCATTTGGATGACATTGGTCCCGCCAGCAGAGCATCCTTCGATGGTGACATTGCCCGGATCTCCGCCAAACTGCGCAATATTGTCATGCACCCAGACAAGCGCTTTCACTATATCAAGGGTGCCGTAATTGCCTGAATCATCAGTGGCGTTGTCTCCCTTGCGTAAAGCCGGATGCGTCAGCCAGCCGAAGAAGCCCAGGCGGTAGTTCATCATCACCTCGACGCACCCGGTCTCTGAAGCAAGTTGCGTCACACCGGTGTAGCTGCCGGATAACGTGTTTGCGCCGCCATGTATCCGAACCAGCACCGGCAGTTTATTTCTATCGTTATTTGGCCGCCACACATTTAAATACAGGCAGTCCTCGCTGCCGATGGCCGTGGGCTCTTTGGGCAGTTCCCTTCCCTGTAGGGCAAAATGTGTGCACTCGCAGGCATATTCTACCGCATCGCGCACCCCCTGCCATGGCTCAGGATCGCGGGGGGCTTTCCACCGGAGATCCCCGACAGGCGGCCTGGCATAGGGAATGCCGAGCCAGGCAAGGGTGTTGTTTTTGCCTGTTGTTCCCATAACCTTCCCCTGCACGGTTTGCCGTTCCAGCTCATAGGCGTATCCGGGCAACGGGGTCGTAAGTGCAATGAGCATAAGGACGACACATGCTTGTAAAACTGCTGCTTGTCTGACAGCTTTTTTTCCCATTGTTCCCCCTTTTCAAAAAGTGTTTTTCTTAAAACACGTTACTTAAAAAAAACCATGTACGGACTCTCGTTCTCCTGCTTAAAAATATGCACTCGCCTACCCGGGCAATGAGGCTTTTTTTATACTACTTTAAAGGTACAGAATTTTGATAATTATTTCGTGCGAGCCTACATACCATAAGGCATCAAAGCCCACTACCCGGCCAGAAATCAAAACCTGTAAAAAACTCCTTCATGATAAAAGAAAAAGTCGGCTCAGGTACGTTTGCAATCATATCCTCCATAACGCCGTCAACGGACTTCTCATCGCTTATCATCTTCACGGCAGGTAGCCATCCATGCACATCAAAAACAA
>CAYNVA010000457.1:0-2825 GCA_964400575.1 uncultured Thermodesulfobacteriota bacterium
AGCAGGAGCGGGTTATTAATATGACGCAACAATCTGCCGGTATATTTTTTGATGCTATCGAGAAGCCTCCGGCACCAGGAAAAAAACTAAAGAAGGCGGTAAAAGCATATAAGCGGCTCAAAGCCAATGCTAAAAATTGAACCGTTAAGCCGCCAGCACGACCGGTTAAAGTTTGATTGCGGCGTTGAAGACCTGAATCAGTATCTGCGGAATATTGCCCGCCAACACCTCACCAAGGGTATTTCGCGGACCTTTGTTCTCATAGATGATGCCGCGCCTGCTGATATACTGGGCTTTTTTACCCTGGCCTCATGTGAGGTCCGCATTGAGAAACTTCCTCAGAAATATGTAAAAAAGTATCCTCAAAAAGTTCCTGCGGCAAAGCTTGCACGACTTGCGGTTGCAAAAAAAAGACAGCGGCAGAATTTGGGGTCCTTTATGCTGGTTAATGCAATTGAGCGAATTATCAGGGTTTCAGAACACCTGGGTATTATGGGTTTTTTTGTAGATGCAAAAGACCAGCGCGCAAAAGCTTTTTATGAACAATTTGGCTTTATATCGTTGCCGGATAATTCTTTGGAACTATTTCTCCCTATAGCAACACTCAAACAGGCTTATGCAATAGATTGATACAATGATAGATTAAAGATTTACTCGCAAAGAATTCGGGACAGAAAAAATTGGGACGGTTTTATTTATTACAACCCCTTCAAAAATACAGCGTTTATTTTCAGCATCACCAATGCTTCTGCAGAATAAAGAGTTCCCTTATACGTCTGTGAGTTCAATGCCGTTGTCTGCACACCACTGACGAAGCGCTTCTTTTGTATGCTGGTTTTCATAATCATACCATTTTTCAAGCAACCCTTTTGAATCAAGCAACTCTTTGTATCTGGAATAAGCGCCTTTACGCCTGAAAATAGCATGTACTTTTTCCAGCAACTCGGGACACTGTTCAGCGACGAAGTCCATAACCAGCCTGTTGCCAAGGTCCAGGTCATTTTTGTGGGGTATTTCAATGTACTGGTCAGAGTCTTCTATGTCTTCCGGCAAATCATCGGAATCACCCATGTCAGAAATATAAAATATCTCCCCCGTCTCTTTAGACAATAGGGCACTGTTCGTAAATTGCGATGCCGAACTCACGAATAATAAAGCAGTTTCTATCTCATCAAGTTTCATAGCGCATCCTCCAACAGATTAATTTCTATTCCATTTTAAATATGCGTCATTTTTTACTTCAAAAGCCCTGTCATTTTGACTCCTTAGTCAAGGTCTTGTCTTGCTTACGGCGCTTATGATTACTCTGCTTTTTCGCCTCAGCCTTTCTGCCCCAGTATGCGCCGCAACCTTTTTTAGCGCCTGAGTGTTCTGTCTTCTTTGCTTCGTATCCCATGTTTATTTCACCTCGTCAATAAGGAATTGGGTGGCATACACAGTTTTAAAAAGCTATGAATTATAAGGGTGAAATTCCCCAGGCCTCTGGGGCAGAAGAGGAATAAGCTTCCGTCTGAAGGGCTGAAAATCGGTTCATTAATTCCATTTTGCGTCTCAAATTGGAATTTTAATGACCATTTTTTAGCATAAATGTTTAAACGTCAAGCGCTAAAAAGGCTAAGATTGGAGCGGGAAAGGGGATGCTTTCTTCTTAATGGTCGAGATGGCGCTATTTCAAATGCCCCTTGTTTTTTTCTTTTTTACTGGAGCCGCGGGTTTCAATGAAAAAAGGAGCTAATTGCTATCAGCTATAAAGCAGCGCGCTACCCCCGCGCGGCGCGCTTGCGCTTGCTGGCGTCAAGCTCTTTTTTCCGAAGGCGTATGGACTGGGGCGTCACCTCCACCAGCTCATCTTCCTCGATAAACTCCAGCGCCTGCTCAAGCGTCAGCACGCGCGCCGGGGTGAGCTTGATGGCATCATCCGAGCCTGAGGCGCGCATGTTGGTGAGCTTTTTTCCCTTGCAGGGGTTGACCACCAGATCGTTTTCCATGGCGTGCTGGCCGACAATCATCCCGGCATAGACCTCCACCCCCGCACCGACAAAAAGAATTCCCCGCGGTTGCAGCGCGTCAAGGGAATAGGCAGTGGTCTGCCCGTGCTCCAGCGCGAGCAGCACCCCGTTCTTGCGCCCCGGCAGGTCTCCCCGGTAGGGTGCGTACTCGTGGAAGATGTGGGTCATGACCGCGGTGCCGCGGGTCTCGGTCATGAACTCGCTGCGCAGCCCTATGAGCCCCCGCGCCGGTATTATAAACTCAAAGCGCACGGTTTCAGCTATGGGATGCAGGGAGACCATGTCAGCCTTGCGCGGCCCCATCTTCTCAATGATCGTTCCCTGGTATTCCGCAGGTACGTCAACCACCAGGTACTCCATGGGCTCGAGTTTTTTACCATCCTTTTCCCGCAGTATTACCTCGGGCTTGGAGACCGCGAGCTCAAAACCTTCCCGCCGCATGTTCTCGATGAGGATAGACAGGTGCAGCTCACCGCGGCCGGAGACCTTGAAGGTGTCGGGGCTGTCGGTATCCTCAACCGTCAGCGACACGTTGGTGCGCAGCTCCTTTATCAGCCGCTCGCGGATGGTCCGGGCCGTGACGAATTTTCCCTCGCGCCCGGCAAAGGGGGACGTGTTCAACATGAAATTCATGGAGATGGTCGGCTCGTCGACGGAGACGTAGGGAATGGCAACGGGATTGTCTGCCGCGGCCAGGGTATCGCCGATGCCTACCTCATCAAAACCGGCAACGGTGATGATATCGCCGGTCAGAGACTCCTGGATCTCGACCTGCTTCAGCCCTTCATACCCGAGGAGCTTTGAAACCCGGCCGGT
>CAYNVA010000458.1:0-4112 GCA_964400575.1 uncultured Thermodesulfobacteriota bacterium
GCTGAAAACGAAGCGGTCAGTACGTGCTGCCCTAACACAGCTGCGCCGAAAACCCTTGAGCAGCCCATGCTTTTATGATACCGTGCACCACTGATAATGAACGCGGGGCGACATGGACAAAGAGCACGCACAATCAGAAAAGCTTCCGCGGCATATTGCCATCATTATGGACGGCAATGGCCGCTGGGCGCAGCAGCGACACCTGCCCCGTATCATGGGGCACCGCAAGGGCATCGAGACGGTGCGTGAGATTGTGCGCGAATGCAGGCAGCTTGGCATCGAGGTGCTGACCCTGTACGCCTTTTCCACTGAGAACTGGCGCCGGCCGAAGGCGGAGATCAGGGCGCTCATGGCGCTTTTGAAAAAGTTTATCCGTTCTGAAACACGCGAGCTTCACCAGAACAATATCAAGGTCAACATGATCGGCGATCTCGGCAAACTGCCCGAGGACGTTATGCCCTTTGTGCAGGAGATCATGGATGCCACGCGCGGCAACACGGGCATGATTCTCAACCTGGCACTGAGCTACAGCGGCCGCGATGAGATTATCCGCGCCATGCGCAGGCTGCTTGCCGAGGGCAGACACCCAGCTATGGAAATTACCGAAGAGCTGTTTTCCAGCTATCTTGATACCGCAGGACAGCCCGACCCCGACCTGCTTATACGCACCAGCGGCGAGCTGCGGGTGAGCAACTTTCTTCTGTGGCAGATTGCCTATTCGGAGCTGTATATTACCGACATGCTGTGGCCCGATTTTGAAAAACAAGAGCTCCACAAAGCGCTTCGCGATTTTCAGACACGCAGGCGCCGTTTTGGTCTGACCGACGACCAGATGCGCAATGGCTGACAACTGCGGCCTGAGGCACGGCGCGCATCTCTCCATGCTCTTCGGAAATGCATGGCACGTTTCTGAAAAAGGACGAATATGATTTCAAAACGCATATTGACCGCTGCAGTGGGCATACCGGTGGTCGTCTACATACTGGCTTTTTGCGGCGCAACGGTCTTTTTCATGTTCATGCTTGCCGTGCTGCTTGTCGGTCTGTGGGAGTTTTTCAGGATGACGCTGCCTGCCGCGTCAGGGGCAACGGTGGGTCTCGGGCTTGCGCTGGGTGCGGCTGTCCTTGCCGGCGCCTATTATGACGCGGGTGTGGCCGTGCTTGCCCGCCAGAGCATACTGCCCGGGGCATGCGCCGTGAGCTTTGGGGTGTTGCTCTGGTACCACATGAGCAGGCGCTCAGCGTCGCTTCGTGATGCCTCAGGCGTGGTGATGGCGCAGTTTTGCGGCATCATGTACGTGGTTTTCCTCGGCTCCTATGTAGTGCTGCTGCGGGGACGGCCTGACGGTGTGCAGCTGATTTTCCTGCTCCTGCTTGTGTCCTGGGCAGGTGATTCCGGTGCATTCGCCTTTGGAACATGGATGGGCAAGCAGCAGCTTTCAAAGCGCATTAGCCCGAAAAAAACCATTGAAGGGGCACTTGCAGGTCTTGTGTGCGGTGTGCTGACCGCAGTGGTGTTTAAGCTATTTTTTCTTGCGAATCTGTCCATGGGGCACTGCCTCACCATAGGCATCGGGCTCAATGTCATGAACCAGTTCGGCGACCTCTGTGAGTCGTTTGTCAAGCGGGCCTGCGATGTAAAGGATTCTGGCACGTTTTTCCCCGGCCATGGCGGCGTGCTTGACCGCATTGACAGTCTGCTTTTTGCGGCGCCCTTTCTTTTTTATTATACAAGCAGGGCACTTCCTGTATGATGCAGATCGCTCTTCTTGGTTCTACCGGCTCCATTGGCGAGAGCACCCTTGATGTGGTGCGCAGGTATCCGGACCGGTACCGGATTGCGGGCCTGGCCGCAGGCGGCAATGTAGAGCTCCTTGCCGCACAGGTGCGCGAGTTCAGGCCCCGGATGGTGGCGCTGTCAGACCCAGCAGCGGCCGCACGGCTCACGCAGCTGCTGGGTTCAGAGGCTCCGGAAGTATATGCCGGATCCGAAGGCGCCACGGTGGTTGCCACCATGGCTGAAACCGATATGGTTGTGGCTGCCATTGCGGGTTCTGCGGGCCTCGTGCCAACCTACAGCGCCGCGGCTGCGGGCAAAAACATAGCCCTTGCCAATAAGGAAACAATGGTCATGGCCGGCAGCCTCATTACGCGTGCTGCGCAGGAGCAGGGCTGCCGCATCATTCCCGTCGACAGCGAACACAGCGCCATCTTTCAGCTGCTGGAAGGCAGAAGCCCGCAGGATGTGCGGCGGATACTGTTAACCGCCTCAGGCGGTCCGTTTCTCGGGTGCAGCAGAGCCGAGCTTGAACGGGTAACCCCGGAGCAGGCGCTCAACCATCCGCGCTGGAAAATGGGGCGCAAGGTCACGACCGACTCGGCGACCCTTATGAACAAGGGCCTTGAGATCATCGAGGCGCACTGGCTGTTCGGCATGCCTCCCGGCCGGATTGGTGTGGTCGTGCATCCGCAGAGCATCATTCATTCGATGGTCGAGTTTGTGGACGGAACCGTGCTTGCTCAGATGTCGCAGCCCGACATGCGGGCCCCCATTGCCTATGCGCTGTCATGCCCTGAGCGCCTGCACGATATCGTGGCGCCCCTTGACCTTGCCAGCATCGGTTCTTTGAGTTTTTTCGAGCCTGACGTGGAGTGCTTTCCCACAATCAGGCTCGCGTATCAGGCTTTGGAGGCAGGCGGCCTCGTGCCTGCGGTAATGAACGCGGCCAATGAGGTGGCGGTGGAAAAGTTTCATGAGCGGGCGATTTCATTTACTGCAATCGCGCAGCTGATTGAAACGGTCATGGCTGCATTCACCGGAGGCTCTGCCGACAGCCTGGCCGCGGTGCTTGATGCTGACCGGTGGGCGCGCCAGGAGGCAGCCACGGTTGCGGAAAAGTTTTCCGGCCGATAGAATTAAACACAGAAAGGAATGAAGCAGCAGTGGAAAACATCCTGAATGTCATCATTAATTATGTGCTACCTGCGACCATACTGCTTGGGGTGCTCATTTTTGTGCACGAACTCGGGCATTTTATCGTTGCTAAACTGGCGGGCGTGCGGGTGCTGAAGTTTTCTCTGGGTTTCGGGCCAAAACTGATCGGTAAGAAGATCGGCGATACGGAGTATCTTATTTCGATGCTGCCGCTCGGGGGCTATGTCAAACCACTGGGCGAGTCACCTGATGAAGAGATTGCCGAAGCTGACAAGCCCTATTCGCTCAACTTCCAGAGCGTTCCCAGGCGGTTTGCCATACTTGCTGCAGGTTCGGTCTTTAATTTAATATTTGCCTTTCTGGTTTTCAGCGGCATCTACATGGCCGGCATGCCCATGATGACCCCGCGCGTCGGGTCGGTGCTTGAAGATTCGCCCGCGCTGCGCGCAGGGCTGAAAGTTGGTGATCTTGTCGAATCTGTTGACGGCAGCCCTGTCGAGCTGTGGGATGAACTCTCGCAGCTGATCGAAAAGAGCCAGGGGCGGACGCTTGTGCTGCACGTGCGCAGAGGCGGCCAGCAGGTGGTTGTCTCCGTAACGCCGCAGTCAACGGCTGCCAAAAATCTTCTGGGCGAAAGCGTGCAGGCATATAAAATAGGCATCACGCCCAGTGGCGGCGAAGAGGGGCAAATCGTTAAACGCTATAATCCCCTGCTCGCCCTGTGGAAGGGGCTTGAGGATACCGGTAAGTGGTCCAGGCTCACGCTGCTCGGGATGGGTGTTCTTATCAAAAGTCCCATAGAGCGGCGCAAGGATATCGGCGGCCCGCTGCTTATCGGCAAGCTTGCAGGTGATTTTGCGCAGGCGGGTTTTTTGAGTTTTCTTCTGTTGATGGCAATGATAAGCGTCAATCTGGGGGTGCTTAACCTGCTGCCCGTTCCCATACTTGATGGGGGGCATCTTTTCTTTCTGGTCATCGAGGCTGTGAAGGGCAGCCCCGTGAGTGTGAAAATGACGGAAATTGCCCAGCAGATAGGGCTTGTGCTGCTGCTCTCTCTCATGGCTTTTGTTTTTTATAATGATATTACCCGGCTGTTCATAAAATGAGGGTACTCTCCATTGATACTGCAACGCCTGCGGCAAGCGTGGCGTTTGTCGATGACGGACAGATTCTTGCCG
>CAYNVA010000459.1:0-2224 GCA_964400575.1 uncultured Thermodesulfobacteriota bacterium
GCCGGGATCACGCGCGTGTCATTTGCCACCAGCACATCGCCGGGCTGCAGGTATGCGGGCAGATCGGAGAAAGACCGGTGCTCGACCGTCTGCTCCTGCCGCCGGAGCACCATCAAACGCGAGGTGTCGCGCCGGTCCAGGGGCTGCTGGGCTATCAGCTCTTTGGGCAGGCTGTAATCAAAATCACCGAGTTGCATGGCAGCTCTTTTTGTAACTGTTCAAAGTTCGAATTCTAAATTCTGCCCGCCGCAGCCGACTGGCTTCTGTTTTGCGCCATTGCACCTGCTACAGCCTACAGCCTAAATGCCTACAGGCTGTTCCCCTGACTCCTGAACCCTCGTTCCTGAGTAATCTTTTTACTGTACAGTCGGGGCATTATACTGTACTTTTTTTGTTTACGGCAACCGGAGTTTCGCGCTATTGACACGCCGCCAAAATAGATTATGCTATAAGTAGTATGACATATATATTGAAACCACCACTGAAGACTGAGCCATGGGCACCGGAAAAAACCCGGAACTTCAAGATCGAGCCGAGGACACTACCGAGCTTAATGAGCCGCCGCAGTTTCGTGTGCTGCTGCACAACGATGATTACACCACCATGGATTTCGTCGTGCAGATCCTCGAGGTGGTGTTCAGCAAGCCGCCTGCCGAAGCCATGCAGATAATGCTGAGTGTGCACCGTAGCGGCATCGGCGTGTGCGGCGTGTATACCGCAGAAGTTGCGGAAACCAAAGTGGCAATGGTGCATCATCTGGCCCATGAACACAATTACCCGCTGAAATGCAGTATGGAAGAAGTCTGATATGATTAAAAAAGAACTGGAAATGGCTTTTGCCGCGGCTGTGCGTGAAGCGCAGAAGCGCCGGCATGAAATGCTCACTGTCGAGCACCTGCTGTATGCCCTGCTCTATGACGAGCTGGGGAGCCGCATACTGCGCACCTGCGGAGCCGATATCGATGAGCTGAAAATTCAGCTCGAGGAATTTTTCGCCGACAAGATCGAAAAATTTGCCGAAGGCGCCGCCAAGGAGATCATTCAGTCCATCGGCGTGCAGCGCGTGCTGCAGCGCGCCATGATGCATGTGCAGGCCGCTGAAAAAAGCGAGATGGACGCCGGCGACGTGCTCGCCTCGATTTTCGAGGAGGAGGGCTCCTATGCCGTTTATTTTTTAAAATCCCATGGCATATCGCGGCTCGATATTCTCAACTATATTTCGCACGGCCTGTCGCAGTCCGGCCAGGCCGAAGATGAGCCGCGGTGCGCGCTTGAGCGGCGCGAAGCCCAGGAAGAGACCGATGACAAGAAGAAGGCAAAGCCGGGCCAGAGCGCCCTTGATCGCTATACCGTGAACCTCATTGAAAAAGCCCGGTCCGGGCACATTGACCCGCTTATCGGCCGGGCGCCCGAGCTGGAGCGCACGCTGCAGGTGCTGCACCGCCGCGTAAAAAACAACCCGCTCTATGTCGGGGACGCGGGTGTAGGGAAAACCGCCCTTGCCGAGGGCCTGGCGCTCAAAGTCGTGCAGGGCGATGTGCCCAAAGCCTTTCTCGGCACTGAAATCTACTCACTGGATATGGGCACCCTGCTTGCGGGAACCAAGTTTCGGGGCGACTTCGAGGCGCGCCTCAAAGCGGTGATCAAGGAGCTTGAAGCTAAAAAGGGCGTCATCCTGTTCATCGATGAAATTCACACGGTCGTGGGCGCCGGCGCCACCAGCGGCGGCTCCATGGACGCGTCAAACATTTTGAAGCCCGTCATCGCCACGGGCGATCTGCGCTGCATCGGCTCGACGACCTACGAGGAATATAAAAACCATTTCGAAAAGGACCGCGCCCTGGCGCGCCGTTTCCAGAAGATCGAAGTCATGGAGCCCTCCGTTGACGAGACCGTTGAAATTCTGAAAGGGCTTAAGCCCTATTATGAAAAGCATCACGGCGTGAGCTACAGCCCCGGCGCGCTCAAGGCAGCCGCTGAGCTGTCGGCCAAGCATATCAATGACTGCTTCCTGCCCGACAAAGCCATTGACGTTATCGATGAGACCGGCGCCATTTTCAATCTGCGCCATGAGGGCAGGGTGCACAAGGTAATCGGGCCCAAAGATATTGAAAAAGTTGTGGCGCGCATGGCAAAAATTCCGCCCCGCAGCGTCACCTCCTCTGACAAGGTCGCGATACAGAACCTCGAGGCTGAGCTCTGCGCCCGGGTCTTCGGGCAGGAG
>CAYNVA010000460.1:0-5872 GCA_964400575.1 uncultured Thermodesulfobacteriota bacterium
AATTTCATGGGTATCTTTTTATTCCTGGTGAAGTAAAAGTGTTCTACTACCCTGAATCCCGCCTTTTCAAAATAGCGCGCCAGGGTCTCTTCATCAAACACATGTAAAAATGATATTTCCACACCGCAGATAGACCGCGGCATATCCTTCCTGACTTTCTCAGGAACTGAACTGTCAGATAGATTGGGGTACCACCCCGGAAAGGGATCAGCAGGATTTTGTTTGCGGCTCTGGAAATCTTCCAGCAGGGATTGAGAGAGAAAGGCTGAGTTTACTGATGCGAAAACCCTGCCCCCGGGAGCCGTGGCATCATATAAAAGCTTCAACCCCCGGGTAAGCTCATCAGGGTTTAGATAGTGAAGCAGAAGGCCTGCGTACGTGGCGCCGAGGCTGTTAGGAGCAAACGCTTTCATGCATTGCTGTGATTCAAGATTCGGGAAATGCATATTAATGGTTTCTACAAGTTCAGGCTGCGTATTGGCGGCAACCTGATCAAGGTGCCTCTGATCCATGTCGATTGCAATTATTTTGCCGTTATGCGGCTTCAGGAACGGGGTTTGTTTTTCAAGATCAAGCACCTGCTGAACAGCAAAGCCCCATGCGCATCCTAAATCAAGCAGGTTTCCCCGCGCACGCGGAACAAACTCCAAATATTTTTGCAGGATCAGGTTTATTTCCGTGTCCTCATAGCCCATTATGTTTGCTGTCCTTCTGGACCCCTGCACAGCAAATTTTTTGTCCTCCTTTGACTTCTCTGTCATTTGGGATGATTTTTCCATTACCGTGCTGCGGGCTTGTATCGCCTCCTGCCCCCTCACCGCAGTGCCGGGGTTGGTCATATACATATAAACCGCAACAGCGCACAGCAGGCATAGCAGCATGATGATTAATTTTATATATTTCATTCGCGTAATCCTTTTATGAAGATTAACCATACTTTCTGGCCCTTGGGCGTAAAGACCTCTATAAGCGATAAAACCAATCAGCAAGTATGCCATGGTCTTGGGGAACATGAGCATTTGCAGAGCGGGGTAGGTAACGCCGAAAAAAAGAACTGTAGCAAAACATGCAGCAGCCAAAAGGATGAGCATGCCTATCCAGGTAAATATTTTGTCCCTGGACTTCAGGGCATCTCTAAGAATAAGATATGCCATGGCTGACTGCAGAAGCACAAATGGTATGCCGCGCAGTGTGAACCACGGCTCACGAACGCGCAGGGTGCTGTAAACATTTTCCGGATGCAGCATAATAAGAAACCGTACAGCTGCCACACCCAGCACTAGAAAAACAGGGAGCTGAGACTGACGGTTAAACCGCGCTTTCCATGCAAACAGCATGCACACATAAAACAGGGTAAACGTACATTCCGTTGCGATGGCGCCAAAGGCGTCAAAATCAGTTTTTATCCCCAGAACAGCAATGGGGTGTTGGAGGTTGCCAAGAGCAGATCCGAGAAGCTTTAAGCCGATATGCGGCGTATCTCCCAGTGCCAATAATGCAAATGCGAGCAAAACCCACAGTGCTGTATTTTTGTCCTTAGCTGCCGCCACCTCTCTCTCTATAATCATTGAGATAACCAGGTACCAGACGGACAGCAGATAGAAACAACAGAACCACTGCATGAAGTGGCGCAACATTAGTTCTCTCTCAAATAATGCGGGTCTTTAGAGCTGACCGGAGAAAATAATTATGCATATAAGGGAAGCAAACAAAATGTACGGGTTAGGCAGGTACACTATATACTATGGCAGATAATTTGTGAAACTGTAATTAACTCAATTATGCTGCAATTGTTATTGCGGTAATGGCATTCTTGGCTTATTGAAATCATCTATTGTTTTGGGTAAATTTTTCATTACCTCGGGAGGCATGCCGGCTTTTTTTGCAAGACTCACCAAAGCTTCAGCAGTTGTTTCCGGAGTAATGGCCCCATCGTTCTTCTGGCGCGCGATTTCATCGCATTCTCTGAGGTATGCACTGCTAAAGCTATCCCGGATCTCAGGCGGCAGGATATTCATAGACTCTTTAGCATAATTCTTTGCGTCGTCATTCCATTGAATTTTACTTTGATCATAGGGGAGTTGGCCAGTATGTTCAGGAAATTCAATGAGTGCGGAACCATCCCATTTAGAAAAAACCTCTGTCGCGGGTAATGGCACGGCACCGGGCTTCTGCCCGGGATTTATTTCAGTTGTATTATTGACAACAGTACTGCCGGCGGGTTTTGTGTTTTCTTCCAATACCGGTTGCGTGAGCCCGCTGCCTGATGGCTGACCAAGTTTATGCTCACTGGTGCCGCCCAGGAAAATATCGAGCTTTAATGGCCTTGTTTTTTCTGTCGCAGCCCCCTTGAAATTGAGCAGGTAGTTTTTCAAGCCACAGGCCTTAACCAAACGCTTAATCCCGTCTGCTACCGTGATGTCTTTAAGGGTGATGGTGACCGGTGTTTCCGGGAATACGTTTCCGTGTGTGACTATCTCTGTATTACATTTGCTGGCAAGCTCAATAAAAAGAGCGTCAGATTTAACATTATTGGCAGTAACGCTCAAAATTCCCCCGTCGCAATTCATTTCCAAATTCTCCTGCATTGCGGCTCGTGCTGGTGAACACATTAAAAGGATACTGCTCAGGAGCAAAATTATTCTACGGAAATAGTGCGCTTGATTAAGCATCGTAGTCCTCCAGGCAAATAAAATCATCTCACTAATTAATTATACCATATAATAATGCACAATTGTGCTGCGAACTGCAAGTTTTTCTCAAAATAATTTATGTTCAGGCCACGCCTGCTTCCAAAAGCCTCTGAAAGGCGCGCTGGATTCATTATCCGGAATTCTGATTGCTTTCAATAGGTGTATCGCTATCGGAAAAAGATCCTATAGTTACTGAAAAATACTACCGCTTGCGTACACCAGTTTTTCAAATGTGTAGCCCAGAGCGGTTGCTCCCGCCAGATCCTTCACGTCGCATCTAAACTGCACATAGGAACCATAGAAATTCGGTACATAGCTGCAGGTGCTGGATGTGGAAGGTCCGCAAATCTTGGTCCAGGTCTGCGTGCTGAACAGATCAGGCCTGCGCCCCACATACCAGGTGTAGTTAAGGGTATCACCCGTGTCGGGATCACTGGCCGTTGCAGTTAGTGCTATGGTCTCACCCTGATTGATATACAACCCGGGGAATGACATGAAGGCAATAACACTGGGAGCACGGTTTACATTGTATACGTACACGGTGAAATTCGCGTCACGATAGTTGCCTAGAGAATCAGTGGCGCGCACGGTGATGGTGAAATTCTTAATCGAGGTGCCTGCCGGAACCGCATCATAGGAAGGCCTCCACTGGAACTGCCGCAGCAAAGGATAAAAAACCGCATCACTTGGCTTCTGCACGCAACTGTAACTCACCGGCGTATTGCCCTCGGGATCGGTGGCTGTAGGTATGTAGTAATTGAGAAACACATACTCGTCTACGTACTGAGTATAGAAAACCGAATCCCATAACGGCGCCTGATTAATGGTAGTAGTAGTACTGGTTGTGGGGCGAACGCTCGTGGTCGTGGTTGTGGGTCTGATACTGGTGGTGCTGGTCGTGGGGCGAATGCTCGTGGTCGTGGTTGTGGGTCTGATACTGGTGGTGCTGGTCGTGGGGCGTATGCTTGTGGTCGTAGTAGCGCCCACAATAGTGAACAGCCCGCTTTCTCCATAAATATAGCCGTAGTCTACGCTGCTTACCCGTATTTTGCAGTCAGACTGGCCGGGATTTTCAACAGTCCAGGTATAGCTCTTGGTCCCGGTATTTGCGACACTTGCCGCAATTGTGCTCCACCCGTACCCGCATCCTCCGGGCCGGCCAAGCTCTATCTTTACGTTGCCAGTGAATTCCCAGGAATCCCATTCTATTGTTGTTGAATTCCCTGCAATAAGTGTGTCCTCTGCCGCAGGCGAATTAACAACAATATCTGCCACATGCAGCGTTGTCGGTCCGCCTTGTGTCGACAGGGTACCGTATTCATCAACAGCCGTGCAGTATACCTGCCAGGGGCCGCGAGTGTTATAGCTACGATCAACCCATCTGCCGGTTGTTACTGTTATTGGGGTCTGGTTGCTGGGCTCATAAATTTCAAGCCGGTATTCTGCGATTGTATGGCTGTCAGGGTCTGTTGCGCTCGAAGACAGTTCAACAGTATCCGGAGAGTGCACATATGCAGGATTTGGATCACCTACCACCGTCGGCTTGTTTGGCGCGTTGTTAGCAGACTGTATTGCAAACAGCCCACTTTCAGCATACAGATTCGGATTGGAAATGGAGGTGATTTTAATTTTACAGTCAGCCTGCGCAAGACCTCCAACTGTCCACGTATATACTCCGCTGTTTGGTGTGCTGGCCGCAATAACACTCCATTCATAACCACTGCATCCCCCGGGCCGGCCAAGCTCGATCTTTACGTTGCCCGTCACATCCCCCGGCACCCATTTTATGCGCTGTGAATATCCGAGAGGAACATTGTCTCCTGCCTCCGGTATGCTGATGCTCATCTGCGTAATTTTTGTCAGGCTGAAATTGGCCACGCGAAAGTTCATTTTATTGGCATGTTCGCTGTATGCGATCCAGAAGGTGCCATTGCCGTTTGGCCCGCCTATCGCTCCCCAGCTGTTTTTGCATAGATACGCATTCTTGCTGTCATCCCAGCCGATAATTAACACTGCATGTCCGTTCGTTACAGTTGCTGATGAATTGACATAGACAGCTCCGGGACTGTATGTGTGCCAGTAGTTTGAAAAATCACTGTATACGGTAAACTCAAACCAGGTTGGACCATAATTAAAAACAGATGATTTGACATTGGCTGTTGATGATGTGTCGACTGTATGGAAGTTTGTGACCCGGTAGGACAGCTCCCCGCATTGCGTTGAACCAAAACAGGGGGTTGTATGGTTTGCCTTATAGGGATAGCAGGTCTCATTAACAGGGCCGATGTTTTCCCAGAACCTGAGGTTTTCCATTGATCCGCCCCTGCATCCACCATGAACATTTACAAGGCTGCAGGAAACCAGCTGCTGTTCTGAAAGGTCGGGCGTAGAGGACAGGCTGAACTGTTTAAGCATATGTGATTCAAAGGCACCAACGCTGGCAAAAGCCCAGCAGGAGCCGCACGAACCCTGATTTTTTGCTGGCGTAACAATATTGTCGTTTCGGGCATCATAGCTTGCAGGAAGGGTCGCCTCGATTGATACATCAACAGGCGGCTTCAGATATTGCTTGTAGGTTGCATTATCAAGAGGGATAGCTCCATAACTAAATTCACCGGTGAATGTATCCTCTATCTGCACGGATGAGTTATTCGGCGCCTGAATTAAGAAATGATCCAGGGCCTGAGCATGTACAGAAAAAAAGAACCCTGCTATCAGAAAAAGAAATAAAAATATTCCGGCAAACGATAGGCGTCTTCTGTTGATTTTTCTGTTTTTCTTAATTTCTCTTTTTGGGCTTTTCATTTTTCGTCCCTTTATATACGTTTATACAAGAAATATTATTTATTTGTTTTTGCAATTCTTGAGAGAAGAAAGCTGTTTTGTCTGCTACAAGACTGATACAAACTCGCTTTGGAATACCGCAGGGCACACGGGTTATCAGGGTGCTGCCTGTTTGTCCAGCCTAGTATCTGCGCGTTCAGCTACCCCGGTGTGCCGGCACATTAATTTCTTTTTCAATACAAAATACTATTCTCCTCATCCCCTTTTACGGATACACATAGTTAATCAAGGTATATGCTGTTGCGGTCGCCCCGGACTTGTCTTTCACCGTGCACCGGAACTGTATCCAGACCCCGGAGGTCGGCACAGGATAGGAACAACCGCTGGTTGTCGAC
>CAYNVA010000461.1:0-1689 GCA_964400575.1 uncultured Thermodesulfobacteriota bacterium
CGATAGCCGTTGAGTCGCCCGCCATGCCGATTTCAACTTTTTCAAGTAAGCTTAAAAGAACGCCGTAATCCAGCGTGAGCGGGCACTGGGTAAAGGCCTCCTGCCCGAACACCACCATGCCGATGCGGTCGTTTTTGCGGCCCTTGATGAAATCATTCACCACGCGCTTCACGACCTGAAGGCGCGGGACCCGGTTGCCGCCCTCCTTGAAATCAAGCGCCTGCATGCTGCCCGATGTGTCCAGGCACAGCATGATATCAACGCCCTCGGTGGAGATTTCGGTAGACTTAATGCCCGATTGGGGCCGGGCAAGGGCCAGGATAAAAAGCGCCATGGCTGCGCAGCGCATGAACACAAGGCCTTTGCGCCACAGCAGGGTTTTCGGGGTTTTCAGCTGCCCCAGAACGTGAAGCGATGAAAACCGTATCTGCGCGCTTGCAAAACGCCGCAGCCCGTACCATCCCATGAGCGGGATGACGGCAAGCAGCAGAAGCAGCCATGGTGATTGAAAGC
The DNA here is from genome assembly GCA_964400575.1 of uncultured Thermodesulfobacteriota bacterium. Taxonomy (GTDB): domain Bacteria; phylum Desulfobacterota; class WTBG01; order CAIYCZ01; family CAIRTM01; genus CAIWCT01. The sequence continues at coordinate 514 of CAYNVA010000461.1, forward strand.
GGAGCATAAAAACTGTTGTATTGGTTATATTGGTTTTATTAGTTCAATTGGTTCTGTTAGTTTAATTCGTTTGATTAATTCGGATGTTTTTAACCAATAAAACGAATTGAACCAATTTAACCAATCGAACTACTGTTGGTTTAATTCGTTCGAAGAGTTCCCCTTTTCCTAACTAATGGAACGAATGTAACCGCTACAACGAATTAAACTATCATTTTGAATTCTCTGCCTGCGGCAGAACCTCTTCAACTTTTGTCTCGTCGATTATCCGAACAACATTCTGTTCGCTTAATGTTACTTCCTCTTCAGCCGGCACGTACTTTGCGAACTTCACCATGTCGGAGTGGTGCAGAAATTCCCGCACGCCTGATTTGGATGGGGCTTGCATGGCATCAAGGCGCATGATTTCGGGCAGCAGTTCCTGCGTGGTCTGCTCAACTGCGGGTATGGAAAACCTGTTCTCGATATAGTGCCTGAAAATATCCGAAAGCCTGAAATAATGCTCGCGCACAATGCCCTTTTCAATGAGATGCTCGCTTTTCAGCTTTTCAATTTCTTCAAGGGCGATTATGTGGGCGGGCTTTTTCAGCTCCCGGGCCTTCTTTTTACGATTCCGGTAATACATGAAGCCGCCGACGCCGAGACAGATCACCACGAAAGCGGCGCAGCCTGCCCAGATATAGGGCCGCCAGTTGTATGGCACCTGTTCCAGCGGCTTGATGTCGATAATGTCTTTTAGTGCATCGGGGCCCTGCTTAAGCGTAGATTTCACCTCAATGAATATCTGCGGCGTCTTGAGCTCTTTTGTGCCGTTGTCTCCGGCATACGACAGGGTCTGTGAGGGGATAATGTAGGAGCCTGCAATGTCGGCCTGCAGCTTATACCATTTTTTATGCTCAATGCGGTTGTCGACTTCCCTGGGCCCGTCTTCGCCAAAGTCGGTTATGCGCAGGCCCGCAATCTGTGTGCCCACCTCGGGCAGTTTCACCGTGAGGGTTTTGTCATATTGGGCGATGAGTGTAAACGTGATGGATTCCGAGAGGGTGGCTGTGGTGCGGTCGGTCTGGGCGCTGACCTCCACCGGCGGCACGCCGGGTTTTTTCTGTGCGTCCTGCTTATTGCCCGTGCAGGAAGAACAGCAGAGCAATACCACAAATAAGATATTGTAGATGAAAA
>CAYNVA010000462.1:0-2376 GCA_964400575.1 uncultured Thermodesulfobacteriota bacterium
GAATTGTTTGGTTTTTCAGCGGCAAACATGACTCCAAGATTGTAATAGGCAGCCGCGTTTGCAGGGTCAAACTTCAGGGCATTTCGAAATGCAGCCTCGGCTTCAACAGTTCGTTTAAGTTCCATGAGCAGCATGCCCAGCGTCAGATGGGCCTGTGCATTTTTAGGATCAAGCTTCAGAGCTTTGTGCAGTGTTTTTTCAGCTTCCGGCAGCTTCCCCAGATAATAATAGGCCATTGAGCTGTTGATCATAGCCTGCATATTATTTGGCTCTAGCCTGAAAGCATATTCATACATTGCAAGAGCGCGAGCGGGATCTCGGCGCTCGAGATAGAGATTGCCCAGATTGAAAAAAGATTTGGCATCATCGGGCCGGGCCGTAAGCATTGTTGTGAATTCTAAAAACGCTTTTTCAAACCTCGGCCTGAATTCAGGCAGCAGACTCTGTGCAGATAGGAGAGCAATAATGCTCACTGCGCGGATGCGCACCAGGCCGTATTTGTCATTGAGCGCGCTGAAGAGCACTGTGGCGGTTTCGCCCATGGGTGAGCCCATCAGGGAGCCGGCTGCTGCAGACCGCACAAGAGGCGACGGATCATTTTTGAGGCTGTTTATGAACACAGGCCATTTCCGGGTATCCTTACAATCGCGCAACAGTCGGATAAGAGAAGCGGCGGCAATTTCCTCCCGTTTCGAATTTTCAATAAAAGCAAGCATCTCAGGCAAGCGCGTCCAGTCGCCGCTTCGTGCAGCGCTTATCAGCTGGGCTGACCTGAGATACGGTTCCTGATAGTCGTTTTTATGCCAGGCTCGAACCTGGGTGTCGGCCCATGCCGCATTTTTTTTATCATGGCAAAGAGTGCATGCATTGGGAGATTTGTATGCCTGCGTTGCAGCAGGCACGGGAGGCCTCATGGAATGATCTGTCTGCTCCATTCCTCTGAGATCAATCTTGGGCATGTGACAGGAAATGCACATGGTGCCCGGGCTTTTTGCTTTGTGATGCGTATGCTCGACGGCATGTTCAACACGGTCCTTATGACAGGGCTGGCAGGCATTATTTGCCTGATCCGGATCATGAAAATTATATGCTCCGCCACCTTTGTGACAGTGCAGGCATTGCAGCTGACCTGACTGCACGCATGGGCTCATTCTCCACTGCGTATACATATGGTTATTGCCGAAACTTCTGCCGTCGGGGAAGAATCCAGGGCTTTCAAGTCCCTTCAGGTCAAAATGGTCGAAAAAAGGTTTATCGGGATTATATGATGCTGTCAGTGGACTCGAGGCTGCATGGCAGGATGCACAGGTATCATTTATTTGGTCGGGCGATGATTTTTTTAAACTGATAATCTTCAGATCGCCAGGCGCCTGGCCTGCTGGCGCTGAACGGCATACCCGCACATGCTCATCCACGGGCCCGTGGCAGGAACGGCAGGCTATGCCCTGATCGTCGCCAAGCGGCTGGTATGCATCAACCTGAGCACTATAATATGTTATTGGGCTGTTTATATGGCATGCAAAGCAGGACGAGTCAAATATGTTTGTACTGCTTTTCCAGTCTGTTTGAAAGGCCCGCTGCGGCATTCCGTGCGGGAGCACACCGGCTGAATTGTCAAACCATTCTTTTTTCCTGATGTGATAGGCAAGCGGAAGGATCTGCAGCCGACCGTGTTCAAGTGGCGTCAGGAAAACCAGTATATTCTTGCCGCCCAGCAAATACAGAATTTTATAATTCGACTGACTGTTGTCGCTTCTCTCCTCAATCCAACCATCCTGTTTATTTGAATTAAACCTGTAGCGGAGCGTTCCTATAACAATGCCCACTGGCTGCGGGGCCAGCACTGCGGCGGCAAGCTCAGGGCTATAGGGCAGCAGCGAACGTCCATGAAAGGTTGACTCCCATGACTGGCAGTAGCTCGAATGGCATTCCATGCAGGCTGCTGACGATGAAGGCGAAGCCGCGTGTGCTGTCGTTGCTGTCAGGATTAGCATACAGGCAAAAATCACTGAAGTAGATAGTGGGGTATTACGCTGCATGAAAATCCTTTCCGTATGAAAAGCGATAGTGGCAGGGGATATACTATGTCGCTTGCTCAATGACAAGATTATACGAAAAAGAGCCGGTCCAGCGGGGCCGACTCAGCAGATATCTTTATGGTCGGGAAGGCGGGATTCGAACCCGCGGCCTCATGCTCCCGAAGCATGCGCGCTAACCAGGCTGCGCTACTCCCCGACAGATTTGATGAACTAATGGTTACACTAATGAGCTGTTTTTGTCCAGATAAAACAGGTCGTTTCGACGCATTTCCACGTTACGGCTTTTGCTGCTCGCCGGATGGCTGCGGCAAAGTCTTCAGCTTTTGTTCGGCCTCCA
>CAYNVA010000463.1:0-2190 GCA_964400575.1 uncultured Thermodesulfobacteriota bacterium
GCCCTTTGGCCTTTTTCTCAACGACACACAGCAGCTGGTCTGCAAAAGCTGCGGCGAAAAAAGCGCTCCCGATCTCGTTTCGCTGCTGGACTATTTCTATAAGGGCCACTATATCGAGCCGGAACACGAAACCATTGAAAGCGAGGTCAGTTCCATAAAAACTATTGCCCAGAATATACAGACGGAAAATCTGTATATGCTTGAACAGGACCTTTTCCGTATCTCGCGGCAGGCCTATCTGCTGCGCAAGCATGTCGTGAAGCAGATAGAAAAACAGGAGGGAACCACCCCCTCCTGACATACAGCTGCGGCTGCAACAAAAAAGGGATGGCTACAAGCCATCCCTTTTTTGTTGTCATGCATGTGGAGTTTATTTTTTCTCAAGCATTTCCACGGCCGGCTCCTGAAACACAACGCCGCCCGAATAGAGAGCGTCGATCTGGGCCTTGTCGTATTTGAGCACCGTCCCGAGCACTTCCCGTGTATGCTCACCGAGCAGGGGGCCATGGCCGCGCACGCCGCAGGGCGTTTCGGACATCTTCAGCGGGCTGCCGTACATTTTCATCTTGCCCACGAAAGGCTGCTCGATTTCGACCATCATTTCGCGCGCCTTTATATGCTCATCATTGTCGGCAAGCTCCTTGATCGTGCGCGTACGCAGGCAGGGCACTTCATACTTTTCCAGAATCCGCTCGGCTTCTTCAGCAGATTCGCATGACAAGGTCCATTCCTCCACAGCCTGGTGGATGAACGGTGCATTTTCCTGCGTGCAGCGGGTAGAAACGGTAGCCGCGCGCGGCTCGTCAAACAGCCATTTGTACTTTTCGCCCATGGCATGGACGATTCCTTCCCAGCGGGGCTGGGTGAGCGATGCGATGACGATATAGCCGTTTTTACATTTATAGATGCCATATGGTGCATAGCCGGGATGCAGGCGGCCGATTCTGGGGGGGTCAACCGGCTTGCCAATCGCGCTGGTGAGCAGGTACCACGGCAGCGTGTTTTCATGAAAAGAAAAGAGGCAGTCCATCATGGAGATATCGATGTTCTGACCGATGCCGGTCTTTTCGCGGCAGTAGAGAGCGCCGCAGATGGCAACAGCGGCATGCACTGCCGCATTCATGTCGCCGATGGAGACGGGCGCGATCTGGGGAATTTCGCTCTGATCGGTCCAGCCGCTTGCGCCCTGGGCGATCATGTCATAGCCGGGCTTGTGGGAGTAAGGGCCCCAGTGGCCGAAGCAGGAGACCGAGCAGTAAATAATTTTGGGATTGATCTTTTTGACCGAGTCATAATCAAGCTTCAGGCGGTCCATGACGCCGGGAGCGAAGTTTTCCATAAGCACGTCACTCTTTTTAATAAGCTCATGAATGATCTCAACGCCCTTGGGGTCTTTTAGATTGACGCAGATGCTTTTTTTGCCGCGGTTGCAGTTTATATTGTAGGAGCTTTGCTTGACACCTTGATTTTCCACGATCAGAGGCAGATGCCGCTCATTGGTGCCGTCTTTGTAGCGCTCGACCTTGACAACATAGGCGCCCATGTCGGCAAGTGTTCTGGTGGCGAAAGGCCCTGCAAGCACCCAGGTGAAATCAAGAATTGTCACACCGCTCAGTGGTCCTGGTTTCAGTTCTTCCATGGTATACCTCCAATCAATTTTGAATAAACAGATAGAGTTTGTCTGTAAAAATGCATTGAATGAGTTATTGAGTTTAATAAAACAGCCCGGATATGTCAACCATTTAGATGCCCCCCCGCGGGACAGGGGCCGCTTGGTATGCATACTGATTGAGACATGACAGTCCGGTACGTGCTTGTGTGCATCATATGCTGTGCCGGGTTAAAGGCTAAAAGGCAGGGGTGTGCCACGTGGAAGTCCATCTTGATGCGATGGCATGCAGGGCAAAAAATCAGTCCTCTTTTGAGGGCTGGGGCAGCTCGAGGTGCTTAAAGTCCGGCAGCTGCTCTTCCATATAGGTCCTGATTTTTCCGACAAGGCGGGCCTCGATCTGCCGCACGCGCTCCTTGGTAATGCCGTATCTGTCGCCGATGGACTGAAGCGTCACGGGATCTTCGGAAAGAATGCGCTGCTCAAGAATCTCAAGCTCCTTGTTATCGACGGTCTTTTTGAAATCGGTCAGCTTGCTGCTGAATATCTGCTGCAGCTCGGCGTTTGCGATCCGGGTGTCA
>CAYNVA010000464.1:0-29606 GCA_964400575.1 uncultured Thermodesulfobacteriota bacterium
ACTTATTTTTCCAATTCACTGCAACTTGAGCTGGAGGGCACACAGGTAAAGCTCGGCATGCTCGGACCCGGCATTGTGATCACTGAATTTATTCTTGATGAATTGCGCAAGCTGCCGCCTGAAATGCTTGAAACGACAAAAATCGTGTACAATTGCCTTGCCGATACGGTAGAGACCGTAACGCCCTGGCTTGTGGAAAATATTCTAGCCAATGACGAAAGCGGCCGGGAGATCGCCTGGCTTGATACGGAAAAAGCAAACGAACGGTTTAATTCCGATGAGTACTGCAGCAGAGATTTGCTTAGCCAGTTCGGCTTTTAGAGTCTGTATGAAAAATTTAAAACACCAATAATCGGACAGACACGAGTTGGGCAGACACGCAGGTCTGCCCCTAAGAATAAAATTAATTATCATGAAGGGGCGAACCTGTGTGTTCGCCCTGAATCAGAGAATGACAAATCAGCAGTGCTTTTACTTTTATTTTCCATACATGCACTTAGAAAAAAACAACGGATAAATTCCAGTGGGGTGCTAAAAAAATGAAGTCCGTCATTATAACCGGCAGTTCAAAAGGCATCGGCTTGGGACTGGCAAAAGCATTTTTAAAAAAAGGCTGCCCGGTCATGCTCTCAAGCTTTGCCAAAGCTGAAATGGAGCAGGAGTATGAGAAAGCGGCGGCAGAATTCGGCAAAGATACAGTAGCCTGCTTCCATTGTGACGTGACCGATATCAACCAGGTGCAGAGGCTCTGGGATGCCGCAGTCAAGGCATTCGGCAAAGTCGATATCTGGATGAACAATGCCGGCATTGCTAACACGACCCGTCTTTTCTGGGAGCTTGAGCCAAGGGAAATACCCCGGGTCGTGAGCACCAATATGGTCGGCGTGATGAACGGGACTTATGTAGCGTTGCGCGCGATGATAGCGCAGGGCGCAGGTGCCATTTATAATTCTGAAGGTTTCGGCAGCGATGACATGTTTGTCAACGGCCTTGCTGTGTACGGTGCAACAAAGCGCGGTGGACGCTACTTCACGGAAGCTCTGGCCGAAGAGGTGAACAAAAATGAAATTCCGGTCATTATCGGCACGATCAGTCCCGGAATTGTGCTGACTGATTTTCTCCTTGATGACATGAGAAAAATGCCGCCCGATATTCTTGAGACCACCAAGGCTGTCTATAACTGCCTAGCCGACACGGTTGATGTTGTCACCCCGTGGCTGGTTGAAGAGGTGCTCAGCAATACTAATAATGGCAAACGCATCATCTGGCTAACCGAGGAAAAAGCAAATGCGCGGTTTGAATCAGAGGAGTATTACACCAGGGATCTTTTCACTCAGCATGGCCTGTAAGGTATTTAATCGTTGACAATAAAGGATCAACAACATAAACTTTCCTAAATCGAAATCCTGGGCAAAAGCCTTATTATAAACGAAACCCCAATACCAAGGGAGGAAAAATGGCTGAGGCAACCGAAACCACAATCAAAGCTCCTAAATTCGCCGGCATCACCATACTGTCGGGTCTGTCCAAGACCAACTATTTCTTCATGTTTTTCAACACCTTTCTTATCGGCATGTTCCTGAGCGTTACAGCGGTTCTTCAGCCTGCTTTCATGAAAGACATTATTAAAATTGATCAGGTATTTGCCGGCACAATCATCAGTTTCCTACAAAACATGAGCCAAATCGCAACACTGCTTTTTGTCGCATTGATCGGTGCGTTGTCTGACAAAACTGGCCGCAAAATTCTGATTCTTGCAAGCTTTATCGTTCTGTTTATTTCCTTCTACCTGTTTAAAATGTCCAATGAAATTGCCGTTGGGCTGGGTATTTCACCCGACATTGCTGCTTCAATCTGCGCCTGGCTGAGCTTCGCACCCGATAAAGCTGCTGCATTTACCTCTTTTGCCCCCGGCTTGCTTGTATCCTATCTGGCGCGTTTCCTGGTCGGCATTGGTATGATTCTTGGCTATCCGCAGTTCATTACCATGGTCGGTGACTATACCAGTGATAAGGATCGAGGCAAGGGCATGGCCTTTAACGGCATGTCTATGGGATTTGCCTCGCTTATAGTTTTTGGCATGTTCGGCGCTATTATGAAAAAAGGCGGCGTGCTGGCCGGCTTTGATGCCTGCCTGTTGCTTGCGGCATTAGGGGCCGTGCTGACCGCAGTTTTCATGAAAGACAGGATGCAGGAGAAAGCCGCAGCGAAACAGGGGCTCAAGGATGTCATTCCTCTGGTCAAGGAGAGCAAGGCTTTGAAAGCCGCCTATATGTGCTCCCTGATTACCCGCGCCGACATCGTAGTGCTCGCAACCTATCTGGTTGCCTGGGCCGTAAAGGCAGGCCCGGCAGCAGGTTACGATACCGGCAAGGCTACGCTCATGGCCATCATTCCAATGATAATCATGGGTGTCGTATCTTTAGGTGCATTTCCTGTTATCGGCGTGATGCTGGACAAAAAAGGAAGGATGCCGACAATTATATTCAGCGTTCTGTGCGCCGGTATCAGCATGCTGCTCGTGGCGGTTTCCCCTGGTCCTTTCCATTGGTTGTGCTTTCTTGCTGCAATTTTTGCCGGTATTGGCATGTCGGGCTCGATTGCCGGCGCCAATACCCTTGCCATGGATGCCTCTCCGATAACATTAATGGGCTCGATTATGGGCGGGCTGAGCACCATGCAGCCGATTGGCATTCTGTTTTTCCTCGGACTGGGCGGAGTTTTGTTTGACGCGATCGCCCCTGGTGCAGCTTTTGCCCTCAAGGGCCTTGCCAGCATCCTGCTGGTTGTGTGGCTTTTCGCAATTAGAAATGAGGTCACGCAGGAAATAAAGGCGACGTTCAACATGGACTGGGAAGAAGCTGCAAAATCGCAAATAATGAAAATACCCGGCGGCGTTCGCCAGGGCGCCATCGAAGGCACCGAAGCCTATGCTCAGGATCAGGGCTTAACCACGGTCACCCTCAAGCTCTGCCAGGATCTGAAAAAGATGATGGACGAAGCGGAAGGCGCTTAATCGGGAATCAGCAGAAATCAAAAGGGCCGCATTGTGCGGCCCTTTTTTCATTTATAAACATTATTGACAGCAGGTCGAATCGAATTTAAATTATACGTAATTCCCGGGTACGCGACCATGGATGATTCTGTTATGAAAAATAAACGCCTGCAGCAGCTTCACGATCTGCTTGCAGCAAAACAGCGTGCGCTTGTAGCACAGCTGCGCACATCTCTTGGGGAGCAGAGGACGGAGGATGTCCGCATGTCCTTTGAGCTCGCGCAGGATGACGGAGATAAATCCGTTGAAGAACATAAGCGGCATGTGCAGGCTTCTGTACAGAGCATAAAATCCGAGCAGCTTGATCTTATTGAACAGGCGCTTGAAAAACTTGCTGCCGGGACCTATGGCATATGTGCAGAGTGCGGCTCTGAAATACCGCTGCAGCGTCTTGAAATACAGTCGTTTGCCTCATATTGCGTTGCGTGCCAGGAAGAAATAGACAAAATGACCAAACGCGACAAGATCAGAAATGATGAGATCGAGTCGACACATGATACAACCTATGACTATCTGCCGGATGAATAACTCAGAATAAAGCAAACGGATAAAGCATTTGACTCTACCTGTGGCCTGCTGTTATAGATACGCATCATACACACAACCCCCACGGAAACAACGAAATCTATGTCGGTTCTTCTTGAAGTCGACAATCTCCAGACGCAGCTGCATCTGGCTCAGGGCGACGCCCGAGTCGTTGACCATGTCAGTTTTACCATAGGCAGCAGCCAAACCCTGGCTCTCGTCGGTGAATCAGGCTGCGGCAAGACTATGACCGCCTATTCAATCCTTCGGCTTCTGCCCTCCCCTCCTGCTTCTATAGCCGGCGGCCGCATTTTATTTAACGGCGAAAATATCCTCGACCTGCCGGAAAAGACAATGCGACATATACGCGGCGGCAAAATTTCAATGATCTTCCAGGAGCCGCTGACATCGCTTAATCCGGTTTTCAGGGTTGGCAGCCAGATAGCGGAAGTTTTACAGGTTCATAAAAACCTGTCCAGCAAAGATGCGCTTGAAAAGGCCGTGCAGATGCTGCGCGATGTGGGGATACCCTCACCGGAGCAGCGAATTCGCGACTACCCGCATCAAATGAGCGGCGGCATGCGCCAGCGTGTCATGATCGCCATCGCTATTGCCTGCAACCCGCAGCTGCTCATTGCAGACGAGCCGACAACCGCTCTGGATGTAACCGTGCAGGCCCAGATCATGGAATTGCTCCACCAGCTGAAGCAGCAGCACAATATGGCGCTGCTGCTTATTACGCATGATTTGGGTGTTGTCGCTGAAGCTGCCGGCGATGTTGCAGTCATGTATGCAGGTAGAATTGTAGAATACACTGACGTAACAACTCTTTTTGCAAAGCCTTGCAGCCCTTATACCCAGGGTCTTCTCAATTCGCTGCCGCGCGCGGGCGTTTCACGACTCAAACCGATACGGGGGATGATACCTTCTATCTTCGAGTTGCCGAAGGGCTGCAAATTCAGCACGCGTTGCGACAAGGCTTTCGACCGATGTATGCACCAGGAGCCAGAGCTCGTAAATATTGCGTCGATCGGTGAAAAATCGCATTTTGTCCGCTGCTGGCTCTATCAAAATGATGTGTCTGGGTAAACGATCATGGGCAACAAACAATTATTAGACGTCATTGACCTTAAAAAAAGTTTTCCCGTTTCTAAGGGTTTTTTTTCACGCACCAGCGATTATATCCGTGCTGTGGATGGCATCAGTTTCACCCTTGCACAGGGTGAGATACTGGGCCTTGTCGGTGAATCAGGCTGCGGCAAATCGACCGTAGCTCGGCTTGCGCTCAACCTTGATCGACCCGACAGCGGCAGTATCCGATTCAAAGGTGAAAACATCTTTGATCTCAAAAACGCAGCACTGAAGCAGTTCAGACGCAGTGTTCAGATAATTTTCCAGGACCCTTTTTCCTCGCTCAACCCGAGAAAAAAAGTGGGCGGCATTATCGGTGAACCGCTCCTGATACACGGCATCGCCTCCCGTCGCGACATACCGGAAAAAGTCATCAAACTCATGGAGCTTGTCGGCCTTCGCAGGGATTGCTACGACAGGTATCCCCATGAGTTCAGCAGCGGCCAGCGCCAGCGCATTGGAATTGCCCGGGCACTCAGTCTTATGCCCGAACTGATCGTTGCCGACGAGCCCGTATCTGCCCTTGATGTTTCAATTCAGGCACAAACCATCAACCTGCTCATGGATCTGCAGGAACAGTTCAGTCTTACCTATCTTTTCATTTCCCATGACTTGTCTGTTGTGCGGCATGTGAGCTCTCGTGTTGCAGTCATGTATCTTGGTAAAATCGTTGAACTTGCGCCTAATGCCCGGCTGTATGAGTCACCGATTCATCCGTATACTGAAGCGCTGCTGTCTGCCGTGCCGGTACCCGACCCCGGAGCTGTAAAAAAGCCTGTCATACTGTACGGCGATCCGCCAAGTCCGATTGGTGACCGGAAGGGCTGTCTTTTTGCGGGCCGCTGCCCGCTTGCAGACATCTCAGTTTGTTATGATACTGAACCGCCCTTTCTTGAAAAATCACCGGGACATTGGGCCGCATGTCATAAACGATGAGCAGACAAACCAAAATTTCAAAGGCTGATCACCGTCATGATATGCTCACCGAGCATTTGCGTCATGCGCAGGAACAGCTTGAAGAACAGCGGATCGTTCAAAAGGCCTTTGAAGATATCTTTCTGTCAACGGCAAAAAACAGCGCCGATCTTATTGTTCTGATAAACAGAGACCTGCAGTTCCGGTATGTGAGCCCTTCCTCTTCTGTCATAACAGGCTACAGCCCTGATGAACTGCTCGGGCGCAGCTGTCTGGAGCATCTCCACTCAGATGACGTTGAAAGGACCATGCATGCTCTGTTGGAATTTATCGAAAAAAGAACTCTTAAAAGCTGTGTTTGGTTTCGTTTCAGACATAAAAACGGCACATATATTCATATTGAAGCTGAGGCACTCTATCTGCCAAACGCGTCGGACTTTGGCTCAATCATCATCCATTACCGCAATAGTACCGAGCAGAGGCGGACCGCGCTTCAGATCATTGAGCAAAAACAGTTTTATGAGGCAATACTGGACACGATCTACGACGGCGTATGCGTAACTGATTCCGACGACGCAATTACCTATATCAACAAAGGTTTTCTGCGCATCATGGATATGCATCCGGGCGATATCATCGGCACGGATATCGTGCGGGTTTTTTCCGCCAAAGCCGCACATCATTTTCATGACCACTACAGGTCTGCGCTCGTCGCCATAACTCCTGTAAGTTTTGACTGCATACATGCCACAACCGCCTCCGGCGCAACGATATTTCTCTCAGGATGGTGCATACCACGACTTACCGAGGGAAAATTTGGCGGCATGATCTGCACGTTTACCGATATAAGCGAACAGCAAAAAATAAAAGAGCAGCTTTCAGAAAGCGAGACCCGTTTCCGCTCCATAGCTGAAACTGCCACAGACGGCATAATTACGGTAAACGGAAATGGCGGGGTTATTTTCTGGAACTCGGCTGCGACTCACATATTCGGCTACAGCGCTCAGGATGTTTTGGGTAAAGACATTTACGGAATAATGCCCGAAAACACCATGAGTGATCACAGGGGAATTTTTGCAGCACCCGAACGCTCGAAAAGCATGGAAGCCATCGGACGCACCATTGAAGGCAGAGCAAGAAAAAAAGACGGTTCTGTTTTCCCGATTGAATTATCCCTTGGCAGCTGGATGATCGGCATGGAAGTATATTTTAGTGCAATCATTCGTGACATCACGCATAGAAAACATATTGAGCAGTCTCTGCAGCAATCAGAACAGGAGCTCAAACACCTGTCATCGCGTCTGTTACACGCGCATGAACAGGAGCGTAAACGCATAGCATATGAATTGCACGACGGACTTGGACAAATTCTGAGCGCTGCGAAAATAGGGGCTAAAACAATACTGGGCAGCGGTGCACAGGCGCCTGCCGACTGCAGAGAAAATTCTCCCGGTAATCTGCTGATCATTATTCAATCGGCGATTGATGAGGTGCGACGAATTTCAAGAGATTTACGGCCATCAATTCTTGATGATCTTGGTATCATTGCTGCAATCAATTCATTTTGCCTTGATTTTGAAAGGGTCAATTCCCCTATCACTGTTATCAGGGATATAGAGGCCCGCGACGAGGACATTCCTGAACATATTACAATAGTAATCTACCGGGTAACACAGGAGGCTTGCACCAACATTGTACGGCACAGTCAAGCCGACAGGGTTACGGTAAAACTTTCATCTGTATCCGGAGCTATACAACTGAGCATCCACGACAACGGCACAGGCTTTGATGTGCAATCAGTTCATGAAGGCAGCGGATCGGGCCGGGGTCTGGGCTTATCAAGCATGAAGGAGCGCGTTGAGTTGTCCGGCGGCGTCTTTACTCTGACATCTTCACCTGATCATGAGACCATCGTGCAGGCGCACTGGCAACAGAGTCAAACAGCAGCATAGTGCAGGCTTTGCGCATTGCACGTAAACGGTAAGAATCATCTATGTGCCTTGTTTACAGATAAATTTGAAGTGTGCTACACTAAATAAAAAAGGTGTGCAAAAACGGAAACACGCAGGGCAGCCATGCATTCCATCAAACAATTCATAAAAATGATTCGGCGTTCGGAAACAGACCGTATGAACGCCCCGTACACTATCAGCTTGCAGGCATTTCTGTTTTTCTGCGTCTGTATGTATGCCTGCGGCACGCCATCAATTGCTGCTGATACTGCAGCCACTGATAACAGCACGCCATCGCACGAGGCAATTTCTCCGTCTGATGAAGTCGTCTGGCAACCCAGCTATACCGTGCAGCAGGGCGACTGTCTCGGAAAAATTCTTCGTGAAGTATTTAAGCTGCCTGATGCAATAATTTTCAGCCCGCAGACAACCCTCACTATCCAAAAGGCAAACCCGCACATACACAACATCAATGATCTGCATACCGGCGAAAAACTTTTTGTGCCTGTGCAGATTTTGCAGCATGGGCCAAAAATAACAATGGCATCTGCTGCGGGTAAACAAACCGCGCCCTCTGTCGCAGAACAACCTGTCACACAACGCTCGTTGCCTGAAAAAAAACAAAGCGGCAGAATGCAGACTTCCAATGGTTTCGCCGGCGCCCCGCCAGGCGACGAACAGTCAGCACATACAATTCAGCTTGCAACCGATGAAACAACTATCAGAGAAGCTTCACTTGCGGACAAAGATGTGCTGCTGCATGAAAAAAAAATCAGGGGTATGCTGCTTGATTTCACAAAAGCCTTTGGCGGCCATGACAATACAAGCTGTATCAAAACCCTGCCGATTGAAAACGGGGGAACCATTGCGATGGATTGCAGTCAATTCCCCCTATATGAATTCCCCTGGGGGAGGAGGCTTATCCTTGATTACGGTGAGCAGCTGCCTGCGCCCATACGAAAAATCATCTCTGAGCAATGGGAACAGACAGTCATCATCACCGCAGGCTACCACGAAAACGCAGAAACAATTTTTGCCAGGGTAATCAACGGTTGCGGCCTGCATAAAATCGAATCTTTCGACCGCTATACAGTCAGTCGCGATAATATTCAAATCAGTATGAGCGGCAACTGGATTGTCTATAAAGACAATTCGCAAAAAGACATCTTTATAATAACGATTACAAACGACTCACGCCACCAGGTTCCCGACAGTTTGTCGGCATACCTTGCCGGCATGGGCATCACTCTGGTTCAGCTGGGCCCTGCAGAAAAAAAGCCTGCCGCTAACACCTGCCTCTATACTCCTATTCATGAGGTTAGCCACCTACAGGCTGATCCTGTGCGCATGACCGACATAATTCTTGAACTTATGGGAATCACTGCTCAAAAAAATATAAAAACCAAAATCATCCCTCAGAATGCTCGCGGCATTATCTTTGAAGTTACCATTGACCGCAAATTTGAAATGACTGGCAAGACTTGCTTCATTGACTTTAAAAATCTGTCACACAGTATTGTCGATATGCTTACCAATAACGGGTATAAAATACTTCAAATAGATTTAAAAAGTACTAACTACTTAAAATCAATGCATGAACTGCTTGATTTCTGCGCATTTCAGACTAGTTCTTCTGTTGCACATTTCCAGTATGACCAATCTGAAAAAGCGTCTATTAAAATCAGCATACCGGGTTTTTTGATTCATGCTAAATCAGGTGATATCCTGTTGACAAATAGTGAAATTGATAAAAATATATTAATTTTTCTGACTGAAATAGACATTCAAACCGTCAGGTTTTAAATTTAATTTTTAAATTAAAAATATATTTCTTGTTTTTTTATAACAAAAAACTACATAATTTTAACTCAAAAACCCGGTATTTTGGCAAAAATAGGTGTAAAGTTTGGTCATGGCATAACCGATACATTCATTGTCACGCAAAAGACCTGTCGAACGTACGGAAACAGCCGCAGTCAAGGGTTCTCTTAATCAGGATTACACTCCTGCCTGCAGCAATAAGTAAAGTACGTGCAGGCGGATAATGAATGTTTCAAGGAGATTCGGGATGCCCGACGAAATAATGGACATCAGAAGTGCAGCCAAGTACCTTCAAATTAAAGAACGTACACTGTACCGGCTTGTTGGTGAAGGTGAGATTCCTGGAATAAAAGTCGGTGGCCAATGGCGCTTCAGCAGAAAATGTCTTGAGGGAATGTTTGCAAACGAACCAAAAAAAATCTTTCGTGCTGAGCATGTTACGCAATAAATCCTTAATTTTTAAACTGACTTAACCAGCAACTACTCTCCTTTTTTAAGACCTCAGTGTTAAATCAAACTCCAACCTTTCCTTTGTTTTTTTCAGCCGTCTGTGAGTATTCCATAAACTACTTAGCAGGCTAAAGATTCTCCTTGACTTTGATTTAAAGTTTGGGTAATCTTTTACGACAAAGTCATACATAAATTATGTGAACTAATGGCTTTATTTTACGGTGCCGGCTCTCAAAAATTAATGTGACAAACATATTTCTAACCTTAACACTGGCAGCCACACCATAAGCGAAGTATCCAGAGAAATCCTATTAAAAGGATCTGTAGCGCTGTATTTTTCGATACGCGCAAACTACAAAAAAACAAATCGACCGCCAAAAAAAGAAGTATCGATTTTAGCCCTGTTAAAGATTAAAAATAAACTATTATGATCGGCAGGAACCTACAGTTATTTTAATTACAAGTGGAGAAGCATATGAGCACAGCAGCAACATCGTTAAAGAGCATCATCGATGCCGTGGCAGGCGTTGTTGGGGCGCAGAATGTCAGCACAGACATCGATACCCTGAAGCAGTACTCAAAAGATACGAGCCTCATGCCCGCACGCATGCCCGACATGGTGGTCAGAGTGCTGAATCGTGAGCAGCTCATGGGCGTCTTGAAGATCGCCAATGAAAATCGCATACCTGTAGTTCCCCGCAGCTCCGGGACCGGCACCTACGGCACCGCTATTCCTCTGGAGGGCGGTATTATTATCGATCTGTTGAGCATGAAGCGCATCCCGCGCATCGATACCCGCAATCGCTGGGCACTGATCGAGGCTGGTGTCACGTTCGGTGAATTGCGGGATGAGCTTGCAAAACAGGGCATGCAGGCCCTGAATACATTGTTGCCGCGCAAGGACAAGTCTGTCATATCAAGTATCCTTGAACGCGAGCCGGTGCTGGCCTGTAAGACTGAATGTGATGAGCCCCTGAGAACCATGGAATTTGTATGGGGGACCGGCGAGTTGATGAGAACCGGCGCAATGTCTGTGGACTCCATGCCGCCAGAGGAAATCCCCAACAAGACCTCCTCGGACCTCTGCTCGGTCGGCGGCCCGGGCATAGACTGGTGGCGGCTCATGACAGGAACGCAGGGCACCTTCGGCGTCATAACGGTCATGAATGTAAAAATCTTCCACAAGGCGCTCCAGCAGAAGGTTGTTATTCTAACCTTCAATAACCTTGAAGACCTGGTAAAGCCTCTGTATGCTATTCAGCACCGTGAAATCGGTCACGAGTGTTATGTTCTGAACAATTACGACGTGGCGGCGATCCTTGCCGACGATGACAAGGAAATTGCAAATCTTGCCAGGAAAATCCCGCCTTACTGTATCGTGCTGAATCTCTGGGGCGGTCAGTTTTTCCCCGAAGAAAGAATTGCCTATGAAGAAAAGGCTGTCAGCGAAATAGCAGACCAGTATCAATTTTCAGTTGCCAATGGGCTTTCCGCCATGCCCGATGCCAACAAGCGACTTGAAAGCATGCTGGCCAGCCCCTGGGAAGGCGATATATACTGGAAAGACCGCTATGCAGGCGCATGCCTTGAGCTTGTATTTGAGGCCGGCCTTGACAAAATTCCCGCATACTGGAAAGTATTCACCCAGCTTGCAGGAGAACACGGCATCGACACCAAGACCCTCGGTCTCTATATACAGCCTCGCCAGCGCGCACGCGTCTGCCATGTAGAGTTCCACATTCCCTGCGATCCCAATGGCACAGACCTTGCCGCGGTCAAAACATTCCATCGCAGGGCGGCCGAAGCCGTCATGAACGCGGGCGCGTTCTTCTACCGCCCCTACTATGACTGGTCTGAAATGATTTTCGCCCGCTCCGGCTATTCATTTGAAGTGATCAAAAAAATCAAAAATATTCTCGACCCGAACCACACCCTCAATCCCGGCAGGATGGGGCTGTAATAAAGGTATGCATAGGCATAACAAGGTTTGCAACCATTTACTATAGGAGACAACAATGGCTTTCAATGAAATAGCTCTCAAAGCATTACAGGACGTGGTTGGCGAAGAAAACGCCTCGACAGACAGGGTACTGTGTCAGGCATATTCCCGGGTACAATGGACTGCTGACGGCTGTATTCAACGCAATGAAATGAAGACGTCAATGCGGCCTGACTGCATTGTGCTGCCTTCCTCCACAGAGGAAGTGCAGTCCATCTACAAACTTGCCAACCGCTACAACTTCATCGTCATACCCCGCGGCTCTGGGATGATCAACGCGGCGTTTGCAAACCCGACGCAGCGCATGATCGGTAAACCTATCTGCATTATCGACCCCAAGCGCATGGATAAAATCCTTAAGGTCGATGCCAACAATATGTATGCGGTAATTGAGCCCTATGTCTGCTTTGCTGCTCTGCAGGCAGAAGCGATGAAGGTGGGCTGCATGGCCCCTTCACCCCCGGCAGGTGCGCAGATATCGGCCCTTGCAAATATTCAGTGGCATGGCGCTTACGGCAATTCATGGCTCTCGGGTCTGGGCGCTAATCAGCTGCTCTCATTTGAACTGGTGCTGCCCAACGGCGAGTTGCTCAAGAGCGGGTCCATCGCCCAGCAGGGCCCGGGGGAGGACTGGA
The DNA here is from genome assembly GCA_964400575.1 of uncultured Thermodesulfobacteriota bacterium. Taxonomy (GTDB): domain Bacteria; phylum Desulfobacterota; class WTBG01; order CAIYCZ01; family CAIRTM01; genus CAIWCT01. The sequence goes on from CAYNVA010000464.1 coordinate 12,484, forward strand.
TATGGAATGACGGTCCCGGCCCTGACCTTCGTGGCTTTTATCGCGGCGCGCAGTTCGGCCACGCCGGCGGCATGGGCATGGTGACAAAAATTTCCACACGCCTTTTCCCCTGGCCAGGCCCTAGCGTTTTCCCGACAAACGGCAATGCAGTGGACAAAGAATCCCACTTCACCAGGGATAAGATTCGCTGGTACATGATCGACGTGCCCGAAAAAATTAAAGAGTACCCCAAATTCGAGGAAGAACAGCTCCGCTGGTCCTGCGACCTTCACTACGAAATCGCCAGGGCTGAGCTTGCTATTGTTGTGCAGCATAATGCCAAGCAGTTCATGATGACATGGTCGGCGCGCAGCAAGGAGGAATTTCATAAGGGCGCCAATTCAGAATTCTATCCCCGCGGCTACAATATCGTAGCTCTTTCTTCGCTGACATCCCTTGAGCAGCTTGAATATGAAGAGAAGGTACTCAAGTCGATCGTTGCCAAAATGGGTGGTACATTCCTATCAGAAGAGTCCAAGGATCCCATGGACCGCGAACGATACAAGGTCTGGATGCGCATTACCAATGACTGGATCCGCACCGGCCATTCCATGAGACTATCGCGGCCCAGCGACTGCTTCCATCAGGGCACGGCATGTCTTGACTCCATCGACGCGGTTACTGATGAAATTCTGCGGGCAAACCACCAGCAGAGAAAAGAGCTTATCGAACTCCAGAAGGGTAAAGATCTTCTTCCTATCAGCTTCTATGGTGGCTGGATCAGCCCAATTGAAAAGGGCTATGGCGCTCTGATGACAACAGACCTCTGGCCCGAGCAGGAACCCGAGAAAGCCGCTCAGGCAATTCAGCTGCTGTTCGGCTCGCTGATGGGCATGCTTGCAACCAAAAGCTCAGGCGCTACGGTCTGCCTCCTCGGACCAGCTTACGACCTTCTTGGACCGCAGTTCTATAATGTTCATCTTATGGTTAAGGCGATGAAGCGTGAGTTCGATCCGAACAATATTTCAAATCCGCCGTATGCTACCAGTCCTGACGTGGTTAATCCGAAACAGCTCAGCGAGCTCACAAAAGTTCTGTAATGTAAACAGGAAACGCGACAAACTTACTTGCATGAAAGGAGCACTATAATGTCCGAAGAACTGGGAACAATCGAAAAAATCATGATGACCAAGCCGTTCAAAGTTTTCGACAGCCACGGGCACCCTGGGCTGGAGAAAACAGGCATAGCCGACCGCCCCGGCTGCATGGATTTCTGGTGCGGCAATACGGTCGTGTCCCGCTCCATGATGGGCGCCCGCGCTTTCCTTGGCGACCCCAATCCCTTCAGCTTTATCACGAAAGCTGAAGAATGCCCCAATATGACCCCCGAGGTCTTTATCCAGTACATGGACATGGCCAATGTCGAGGCCATGTGCCTGCAGTGCATCCACGGCATTACCGATCCGGCTCCTGGATATCCCAATGGCTGGAAGTGGTATGTGCCCAATGAATATGTAAAAAAGGCCTTTGTCGACGCATTCCCCGGCCGGTTCACCGCAGTCGGAGGCGTGCATGCCCGCTACAGCAAGCAATCTGCAGTTGAAATGGTCATTTCGGCCAAGGAAAACGGCTTCCCGGGCATTAAAATTCATCCGCCCACGATCGGCTACCCGAACAACCCCGATCTCTATCCAGCGTACGCCAAGTGCGAAGAGCTGGGGCTGCACGTGCAGATTCACACGGGCGTTGAAGAGTTGCCCGGCACGCGCGCAAAGTATCAACATCCGGTCTATGTCGACGACGTTGCCATGGACTTCCCCAAGCTGAAGATACTGCAGCTGCACTGCGGCGTTTTCAACAACCCCATGATGGGGCTGTGGAACGTGATGAAGCATGACAATCTCTACACCGACATCACGATTCCCCACCCGACGCTCATGGCGTTCAAGTACTACTGGGATATGGACCATATGCGGTTCCTTGAATTCTTTATGCCCGACAAAGTTTTCTACGGCACGGACTTCCCGCTCACGCTTCCGGCATACAGCGCCATGGTCAGCAATATCATGACCATGCCCCTGAGCACTGAATTCAAGCATAAACTGATGGGCGATAACTTTCGCAAATTCATCAACTGGGAAAGCAAGTAAGCCGGCACGGAGCTGAATCTGATGCGGAATCTGAAACGACATTTTCTCGCGCTGCACGCGAAGCGGAATACGTCAGATAGAACCGGCTGATTGTTAAAGGGTGTTCGCCGTCTCTTACGACGAACACCCTTTTTTTCTATGACTGCAACGGAGCATGGTGCTCCACAGGGAATCAGTGGTCGAACCACATATAAGCTAAGGGAGTTACTATGGAACTAAATCTCAAGAAATGGGAAGCCTACATGCAGCAGGATCCGGCGCTTCAGGACCGGCTGCAGCGGCTTGATCCCCAGGGCTATCCAGCCACCAGAAAAGGTGACCTGCTGTGCCTGAAAATTGGCAAGCTGTCCATCGTCGTGAGCTGGAACGGCAAACTGCTCAGTGTCGAGACACGGGAACCCAAAAAAGCGTTCATCTCCTGGAATCTCGGCGAGAAAAAATTTAGTGAGTTGTTTCTTAACGGCACAACCCCTCCGGTTCTTGTCGCTATGAACAATGACCAGGCAAATATCAAAGCTGCAGCAGACCACCATAATGGTTCGCTCATCGTCAGCTTTATGGTTATGCTGCAGGAGTGCAATGAAGGAGGTGCCCGCACATGAAAAGTTTCTTTACTGATTTCGAGCCAGTAAAAACGCTGAAGCCCAAAAGCGCTGCAGAAGTGCAGGAAATCATCAGGAAGGCAAATCAGGACAAGACGCCTCTCGTACCGATGAGTTCCGGCAAAAACCTGCAGGACACGCACCTGCCCACGGTAAAGGGCGCAGTTGCCGTTGACCTGTCGGGCCTCAAGGGGTGCTATTTTGACACTGTAAACCGCAATGCAACAGTTGAACCCGGCGTCACATTTGCCGACCTTGAAAAGCAGTGCGCCAGGGCAGGGCTTCGAACCCTCACAAGTATTGATGTACCCAGAGATGCATCGGTGCTTTCAACCTATCTTGAAATGATGCCGCTGTATCAGTGGCCCAAGTACCACCCCTGGGAAATGCTCACCATGGAGGGATACCGCGCAGATGGCGAGCGTTTCGCTACCGGCCAAATGGCTATGGTCCAGGACCGCCCGGACAAGTACTCCTGGGGGGTATCATTTGCCATGGTGGCGCGTTTATACTGCATGGCACAGGGAACCCTTGGCATCATCACCAGGGCAGCCGTTACTCTGAAAGCTGCCATGCCTGAGGCAGAGGTTCTGTATTACCCCTGCTCCACTATCAATCAGGCGACAAAAGCACTCAAGGCATTTCTTTTCACCGAGGAACCGCATGAAATTTTTGCCGTCAACAAAATCTATCTGGCTGAACTGCTGGGAGAAAAAGCATCAAAGGACATGCCTGCCTGGACAGTAGTAGTTGTAAACCGCGGCGCAGACAAGGCGGAAATAAACTATAAGAAGCAGGATGCCGCAGACATGGCAAAGCGTCTCGGCGGCTCGCTCATCACAGCTGTGAAGGGTGTGAAGAACGCTTCCAGGACAATCCTTGCTGAAATAGCCTCCCCTACAGGGGCCCCGCTGCACAAAAACGGCATGTGCTGGGCTCCCATTGTGAGCATAGCTACTGCCGAGCAGATAGCTGCTGTGTCCGGATCAATCCCCAAAGCAGCGGGCTCTATTCTGATGCCTCTGCAGGCCGGCGGCTGCTTTTACTATCAGCCCGACCTTCGCTACGCCGAAGGCGATATCGTGAAAACCCGTAAAGAGTATGTTGCCATATGCGAAAATATGCTCAAGGCCGGCGTACTCTTCCCCAGACCATCGGCGCTGATCGCCAAACAGGTTGCCAGGCAGTACCCTGACAGCTTCAACGTCCTGAAAGCGATTAAAAAGGCCGTTGATCCAAAGAATATTATGAACCCCGGCAAACTGGGACTTTAAGGAGGTAACAGCCGTGACGAGAGAAGAACTGCTCGACAAAGCACTATACTGCAACAGATGCGGCACATGCCGCGGCGTTACCCAGGACGAAATCCCCGATGTGGCCTTTGCAACCCAGTGCCCCTGCGGCTCGACATTCTACGGTTGCTATGAGCCCTCAGGCCTTATGTACATGGCCCGGGGCATCGCCATGGGTAACCTGCAGTGGAACGAAGACCTTGCCAAGGTGCTCTACGCCTGCACCCTGTGCGGCTACTGCGATGATTTCTGCCAGCGCGGATATCGCCATACTCCTGCCATTGAAATTCTTGAAGAACTGCGCAGGAATATACCGCAAAAGCTAAAGCCAAAATCACTGCAGAAAGCTACCGAAAGCCTCAATATACCCGAGGGCCAGAAGCTTGCAACCCTTGCAGCCTATGGTATTGGCGACATAGCTCCGGGCAAAAAAGCCGACACTGTTTTCTTCCCCGACAATACGCTCATGCTCAATACCGCAAAGCTCAAGCAAATCGGTTATATTATCCGCAAGAGCGGCAAAAAAGTCAGCTGCTTCATCAGCGAACCACTGCCACCGGTGAGTGCGACGCTCAACTTCGGCGGCTGCGATGACGCACTGGCTGCCTGCATGGCTGAAATCGACGACCGGCTTGAAGACGCAGCAGTCAAAAAAGTACTCGTATATAATCCCGAAAGCCTGTCAGTTCTCAAGCGCAACAGCAAAGCCGGCGTAGAATTCATCTCCATGACGAGCTTTTATGCAGGCGTTCTCAAAAGCAAAAAACCTAAAAAGCTCAAGATGCCCGCTGTCACCTATCAGGACCCCTGCCACCTTGGCCGCTACGCCAAAGACTACGCAGCTCCGCGTGAAGTGATTGCAGCCCTGGGGTTGAAGCTCAATGAAATGTGGCGCTCAGGCAATAACTCTCTGTGCTGCGGCGCAGGCGGTGGCGTTTTGGCCGGCAATCCGGCGCTTGCAAAAAAGTATGCTGAGAACCGCTGGCATGAAGCCAGGGCTACCGGCGCAAAAGTAATGATCACTGCCTGTCCCTACTGTCTTGCAAATCTCTCCGGCGCAAGGCCGAAAGATTTCAAAATGGTCGACATCACCTCGCTGGTGGCGCAGGCTTACGGCTTCACAGGAAAGGAGGGCGGCAAGTAATGAAAGCACAGGACATCATTAAAGGCTTAAAAAAGATCGTAGGTGCCGACTGGGTACGCTCAGACGAGCTCACCCGTTTTCACAGTGGCGCCGATGTGCTCACGCATTTCGGCCAGGGCGCCTTGTATCCCGAAAATCACCCCCTTGCGGTTGTCATGCCCGGCTCAACCAAAGACGTGCAGGCAGTAGTGAGGTTTTCCAGCAAAAACAGCATCCCGCTCTACTGTGTGGGCGGCGGAACGGTGCTTTTGATCGGATCCATTCCCGGCAAGCCCGACATCGGCATCATCTTTGATTTTCACCGCATGCAGAAGGTGACGCTTGATAAAGACCGCCTGGTCGTGCGGGCTCAGCCCGGTGCAACGGGCCTGCAGGTCAGCCAGCTTGTTCGTGATCAGCAAATCGGCTACCGGCCCTACTTCGGCGGCAGCCCCGGCACATCGCTGTTTGTTCCCTACCAGGTATTCACCGGCCAGAATAAAATGGCAGGCTATCTGGACGGCATGGGCATCAACTGTGTAGCGGGAATGGAAATGGTGCTCCCGAGCGGCGAAACAATCCGCACAGGCTCCATGCTCTCATCAAATAGCCCTGGCTGGCCTCATGGACCCGGCCCTGCCCTTACCTATCTGCCTTTTTTCTCTAATGCAGGCTATGGCGTCGTGACGGAAATGGAGTTCCGCTGTTTTTCAACACCGCAGGAAAACGCCTCTCTCTGGGTTACGTTCAAGAGCCTGGCTGTGGCCTGCCAGGCAATGAACGCGGTCATTAAAAGTGAGTATGCCTGCGGCGCCACGGTCATGGGCCCGGGCTGCTGGACTCACTGCCTCTACTCATCGCAGCACTGGCAGGAAGGCGCCCACTTTGTCAAGGGCACGCAGGACATCAATCTCATCGGCATGTCTTTTCGCGGCACCAGGCGCAAGGTTGATTATGAGCGCAAGGCATGCATCAAACTGCTTGAAAAGCACGGTGGCACGGTCATGCCCTCATGGCTGGTTGCCATTCTTGACGGTCATGAGGCAAATGCAGCTGGCTGGCAGCAGTGCAACAGCCCGAAAATCTGCGGCACACTGAACGGCAAGTCTAATTCCGGCGGCATTTTCGTATCAGGCGGCGTGTTCGACCAGATGAAGCAGCTGGAGGACTATATGCGGCTTGGCATGGCAGAGTATCAGGATGTATGTCGCAAGAACCCTGAGTTCCTGAACCATCCTCATCCCACGATTCGCCTCTACGCAAGCTGCGGCCAGACCTATCTCTCCATGGGTGGCCATGCAAACGCTGCAGGCGAGGTTATCTTCGTTCTTGACTATGCCAGCCGTCAGTTCCTGCCCATGATCGGCGAGATCAAGGGACGGTTCGACAAGCTCATGAAGGATATCGGCATGGCGCCTCTGGGCGTCGGTCGTGACGGCCGTACCTGGACTGAATGCCACGATCACTTCGAAGTGGCAAAAATCATCAAAAAGACTGTAGATCCCAAGGGCTTCATGGCCCCAGGGGTTGCTTTCCCGATGTAACAACAGTCGACAGATATAAAAAAAGGCCGGTGATGCTTTCACCGGCCTTTTTTTATTACTCTTGATCAATCATTATCTTTTGGAAAGGCTTATTATAATTATTTTTTTGACTTAAATTGATAAATAGATTAAATATTTGTAAAAAAAATGTCTGGTGGTGTTTCAGAATCATGAAGCTGCTAACGCCAAAAGCATGGTTTAAAAACTGCGCACCGCAATCAGGTATCGCGCAAAGGCTGGTTTGGTCTGTACTTATTCTTAGCTTGTTTATTTCGATAGTCACCGGGGCAGTAACAGGCTATTTTGATTATAAAAAGGAAATGGCCTCACTTGAGCAAAACCTAACCACAATTAAACACTCACAGTTTCCAGCAATTATAGAAAATGTATGCTCAAAAAATACTGCTTTGCTTTTCAAACAAGCATGTGCCATCAAAAATACCCCCCATATTGTTCATGTGACAATCAGTGACGGACAAAATGAGTTGGCTTTTGCCGGTGAAATTGCAGGCCGGCGACTGATCAGCCGCCAATATCCAATAACGTGTTTTTATGACAAAGCTTCAAGACGAACCGGCATGCTGACCGTAACAGCCAGCGCCGATGACATTACCGCCTCTGTTGCGAAATCGTTTTTCAGAACTTTTGTCCGCGATGCACTCAGCAGCCTGCTGCTGGCTCTGGCAATTCTCCTGCTGGTAAATTATTTTTTCGAGCGGCATATAAAAGCACTTATCAGCTATATCCGGAGCCTTTCACCACAGCAGATGGATGCCCCTTATGTGCTTCAGCGCACGCACAGCACAACCCCGGATGAGCTTGATTCACTGGCTGCTTCAATAAACGACCTGCGCTGCAACCTGCTTGCATGCTCTGCGCAGTTGAACGAAAAAGAGCTTGAACTGCGCAACACTGAATCCGTCTTGATGCATGTGCTCAACGCGATACCCCTCTCAATCTTCTGGAAGGATATCAACGGCTGCTATGCAGGCTGCAATCAAAACTTTGCGTCATTGATTGGTCTGGGTGCGCCCGGGCAAATTGTCAGCAAAACCGATTTCGATCTGCCGTTTACCGCAGCTGAGGCTGCAGCATTTCAATCCATTGATCGCGCGGTTATTGAAGACAAGCGGCAACATCAAATGGTCGCCCTGCTCCAGGCGCCCGGCGGCAGACGCATGTTGATAGACATAACAAAAACGCCCCTTACCCGTGCTTCCGGCGCTGTCTATGGCGTTCTCGGTGTTGGAGTTGATATCACCGAGCGCGAACTTGCTGAAAAGAGCCTGCGTCAAAGCGAGCAGCGTTTCCGAAGCTATTTCGAACTACCTCTTACCGGCATTGTCATTACATCCACTGAGAAAAGCTGGCTTAATGTTAACGACAGAGCCTGTGAAATACTTGGCTATACCAAAGAAGAACTCATGCAGCAAACCTGGTCGTCAATGACTCATCCGGATGACCTTGCCGCAGATGTAGAAAAATTCAACCTCATGCTTGCAGGTGCTATTGATCAATATACTATGGAGAAGCGTTTCATACGAAAGGACGGCAGCATCGTATATGTAGATCTGTCTGTCGGCTGCGTGCGCATGCCCGGCGGCTCCGTTGACTATGTCGTGGCGCTTTTTAACGATATCACCGAGCGCATAAAATCACAGGAGGAGCTCCTCATATTGTCCGCCGTTGTCCAGCAGGTTAACGAAATTATCGTCATTACAGACAGGCGGGCAGTAATTCAGTATGTCAACCCGGCTTTCACGCTGGCTACGGGCTATACCAGCGCAGAAGCCCTGGGGCGCACACCCGCACTGCTGCGCAGCGGCAGGCAGGATGATAACTTCTACAAAATGCTGTGGTCAACGATTTCGCAGGGTGAAATATGGCGCGGACGATTTGTGAACAGGAAAAAAAACGGAGAGCTCTATGATGAAGAAGCCACCATTTATCCCCTCCGCAGCGCCGCCGGTGAAATCATAAACTACGTTGCCGTCAAGCGCGATATCACACATGACCTCAAGATAGAGCAGCAGCTGCGCCAGGTCCAGAAAATGGAAGCAATCGGAACCCTTGCCGGCGGCATTGCCCATGACTTCAATAATATTCTTGGCGTCATTTACGGCTATGCTGAAATGTCTTTGGATCCAGCCGAAACCATGCCGGAGATCAACAGCAACCTTCAGCAGTTAATCAGCGCTGCCAACCGTGCAAAGGATCTGATCCGGCAGATTCTCACGATCAGCAGGCAGACCGAAAAGGAGGCGCTGCCTGTTACGATTTCCCCAATCGTAAAAGAGGTAATTCGATTCATACGGGCTTTCCTGCCCTCGACAATCCAGATCAAACAATCACTGACGGCAAAAAACGACCTGTTGCTTGCCGATCCGACACAGATTCACCAGCTGCTGATGAACCTGTGCACAAATGCAGGCCATGCAATGAAAAATTCTGGCGGCGTGCTTGAAATTACTCTAAAAAATGTGCATTTCACAGACGCTGACATACGGGGTTATCCTTTAATGCGAAGTAGTGACTATATTTGTCTGTCTGTCAAAGACACGGGATGCGGCATTCCGAGCAGTAATATGGAGCATATTTTCGAGCCCTATTTTACAACGAAAGAGTCCGGCGAAGGAACCGGGCTTGGCCTGGCCATGGTGCATGGTATTGTGCGCAACTGCGGTGGCGACGTCAGGGTCTACAGTGAGGTCGGAAAGGGTACGGCATTCAATGTCTATCTGCCCGTTATATCCAGAGAGGCAGAAAAAATACATGAGCCAGTTTCTGAAATCCCTCGGGGCACGGAGCATATTTTGTTTGTCGACGATGAAATATCTCTGGTTAAAACAAGCAAAATAATTCTTGAGCGGCTCGGATACGCGGTAACAGCCGTTACGAGCGCAGAGGAGGCACTGGCTGTATTTAAAAATACCCCTGATGCATTTGACCTGTTAATAACCGATAAAACCATGCCGGAGCTGACGGGGTTTGATCTCGTGCGGGAAATTAAATCTCAGCGGCCTGATCTGCCTATGATTCTCTGCACGGGAGTCAGTGTCAAAGCAGATATTGAGAAAGTGCAGGAACTGGGTATCAATGGCTTTCTTTTAAAGCCCTTCAATAAACGTGAGCTTGCCTGCATCATCAGGGATGTTCTGGATAAAAAACATGTGCCGGAATGGGCACTTTAACACCTGAGAACAGTTGCGGCACAGCATTCTAAAAGGTGCCTACTCAGGTAGCGAGGGTTCAGACTTGTTTATCGTTGATCGTTATTCGTTAACAACCAACAACGACTGAAGATTAGAAGGTTTGAAGTTTTGCTAAGAGCTAATCATCTAACCCTCTAATCATCGAGTTTATTGTTCTTCTCCGACCTCCGCATCGTTAATCGTTGGTTGTTGTTCGTTGTTTGAAACGATAAACGATCAACCATTAACAATAAACAATTCCGACCTCCGAACCCTGAGCAGTTCCACTAAAGGAACTGCTGCAGCCGCTCACCCATCTCTTCATAGTGGAAAAGCCTGCCGAAATCCATTAGCCCCGACAGGGCGCGAGAGTGCACCCTGAACCCGCTCTCCTCGAGAATTGAAACCGGATTCAAACCGCCGATTACGATGGCGCCCGCGCGGCCTTCGCTCACCGGAATATCCAAAAGCGGCTGGCCTGGTCGGCCGATGCACATGAATGCGCCGAGGCCTGCTTTTTCAAGTTTCTCGGCAATTGCCTCTACCATATCTCTGCTTTCAGAGGGAAACTCCCTGAAGCCCACCCCTATTCGGCCATTACCGGTTTTGATAGCGCCGATATAGTTGGTCATACCGCTGCGGATAAATATTTCAAGGGGGTCAATGCTCGTGCCGTCGTACATGATGATCTCAACAAACCGCACGGGCTTCTTGTCGCGCAGCTCCAGCACCCCACCAAAGCGCGAATTTGTGGGGATGCCGTGATGCAGCAGTACGCCGTTGAGAGTAATTGAGCAGACAGTGCCGATCCCGATCATGCCTTCAGGTACGGTCAGCTGACCTATGCGCTCGCCGGGAGCAAGAAACGTAATAAGATTGCCCATTGCATAGCCATCGGCATACACCTTCTGCATCATGGGAAGACACTGGGCAACCTGACGCGGATCGGCCAGCGTTGTGTTCACAACAAGATTCCCGGTACGGGTGGCAAGGTTGAAGTTCATACGATAGGTCATCTGGTCTATTTTCGCAGAAAGGAAGCCGACGCGCTCAATCGTCTTGCTTGCCTCGAATTCACACAAGCCACGCTCGGTAATCCGGTGGCAGCACTTATCTGTCTTTTCGATCAGCCCCGCATCAAACATTTCCTGCAAATAGAGCCTTACGGTGCGCTCACTTATGTCATGGCCTTGCGACAAAAGCTCCTGGGCGATTTTAGAGCTGCGCATGGGCTTTTCCATATCTTTGATAATGCTTAAAATAGCATTTTTTTTCTTTGCGGCTTTTTCATGCATTCCGGCAAAACCTCACAGTCTCAATTGCAGCAAAAATAAATGTACTACTGCCGATTTTTAATATATCAGAATCAATGTTTTTGAAGGTTAACAAATAAAATATGGCTAATCAAACATTTTTTAGAAAAAAGTCTCCAGCTGAGGGGTTAAGAACTGGCAAAAATACCGATTCACAAACAAACAATCGGGCAATTTTGCCAAATCATCAAGATAAAATTTTAAAAATTTGATGCTAACCACTCAAAATATATTGACTATTTGCCGTATAGCTGTTAAAAAAATAAAAATTAACAGGCAATGCCTTGCCGATTTGATGGCATCTGATTGCCTTTTTTCAGATACGACTTGTGCGTCAGTTTCACAGTGCGCACAGCTGCAATCGGAACAGACAAACGCACTAAACAAGCCGCAAAGGTTCTGATGTAGAGCTTTTACGGATGCAAACCACTAAACTATTCAGAGAACGGGAGGTTGCAACATGTCGGTTATCAGTGAAGTACTGGACAAAATCAAAAAGCAGGACCCCAATCAACTAGAGTTTCACCAGGCAGCTCAGGAAGTTCTTGAATCACTTGAGCCCACGGTAAAAAAGCATCCTGAATTTGTAAAGGCAAAGATATATGAGCGCATAGTTGAGCCGGAACGGGTCATCATCTTCCGCGTTCCCTGGGTCGATGACAAGGGCGAGGTACAGGTTAACCGCGGCTTTCGCGTTCAGTTCAATAATGCTATCGGTCCTTTTAAGGGCGGCCTTCGCTTCCACCCATCGGTAAATCTCGGCATTCTGAAATTCCTCGGCTTTGAGCAGATATTTAAAAACTCGCTCACAACACTTCCCATGGGCGGCGGCAAGGGCGGCTGCGATTTTGACCCCAAAGGCAAATCAGATATGGAAGTCATGCGTTTCTGCCAGGCGTTCATGCGCGAGCTGTACCGCCATATCGGACCCGATACTGATGTTCCCGCTGGCGATATCGGCGTCGGCGGTCGCGAAATCGGCTACATGAATGGCTATTATAAAAAGATTCGCAATGAGCATACCTGCGTGCTGACCGGCAAGGGTCTGGAGTACGGCGGAAGCCTTATCCGGCCCGAAGCAACCGGTTATGGCTGCGTATACTTCGCGGCTGAAATGCTTGCAACCCGCAGCCTTGATTTCAAGGGCAAGCTGGTTGCCGTCAGTGGCGCCGGCAATGTTGCGCAGTATACGATTGAAAAGGTCAACCAGCTCGGCGGCAAGTGTATTTCAGTGTGCGATTCCAATGCTACCATAATTGACGAAGCAGGCATTGACGCAGCAAAGCTGAACTATATCATGGACCTGAAAAATGTCCGCCGCGGCAGGATCAGCGAATATGCAGAAAAATATCCCAAGGCAAAATGCTTTCCCGGACAGAGCATCTGGGATGTCATCAGCTCTCAGGGTATCAAGGTTGACGTGGCCCTGCCCTCTGCAACGCAGAATGAAATCGACGGCAGCCATGCTTCTGCCCTGGTCAAAAACGGTTGCATCTGTGTCGCCGAAGGCGCCAATATGCCCTCAACCCCCGAAGCCGTTAAAGTGTTTAAAGATGCCAAATTACTTTTTGGCCCCGGCAAGGCCGCCAATGCCGGCGGTGTTGCAACCTCTGGCCTTGAAATGTCGCAGAACAGCCTGCGCCTGTCCTGGACCCGCGAAGAAGTCGACAGCAGGCTGCACGGTATCATGAAAAGCATTCACAAATCATGCATCGATGCATCTGATGCTTATGCCACCAAGGGTGATTATGTGGCAGGCGCAAACATTGCAGGCTTCCTCAAAGTCGCCAAAGCAATGCTTGCAAACGGTATTGTTTAATCAGTTGAATTACGGAAAGCCCCTTCACAACTGAAGGGGCTTTTTTATTTCCACCACTGCCCTTGCCGTGCCATCCACAAAAAACCATCCGACATAAATCATTATTGCGTTCTGGCGCCGCCGGGCATGTTCAACAAGAGGGATGTGTCGTGAAAATCGCCCCGTTTTATTGATCGACAAAAACTCGTATCCTGTAATGCTTTGAAGCGAGCTGCCGACGGTGAAGGCGTGAGCACGAGCGGCTTGTCGTGGTACTTGTCCGGTATTGTTGAGTATTTGTCCGGCAGAGACAGGCCGGATCTCCGCCGTCGCGGATTTCCGGCAATATCAGTGGTAAACAAAAGCAAGCTGCCTTCTGGATTTCCCGCCTGAAATGTCATGATAAAGATTTGGCCCCAAGCCCCCCGTAATTTGTCACGGGAGTAGTGTATTCTCTTGACACGGAACCTTTAATGGGTGACCCCAAGCCCACCTTGTCGGTGCCCATTATGAGTAATGTTTAGACAACAACAATTACTCATTTTGATCACCTGATGGGTCCAATTCAATGCCCAGCCGTTGCGAACCACTCCTTAAGTTAAAAAATTCAGGCCAAAATAAAAAATGTCGATTTTTTTTAATCTAAAAAATCATTTATTTCGTTTATATTCTTACAGTTTCTAATGCTTCTAAAAATTTTTTATGAAGGTGAAAAAAAAACGGTTTCTTATTGGCGCAGTAGTTGCAAATGTAAAGCCTGAAAAAACCTATTGCATAAGATATGTAATCTGATTCTGAATAAAATAACAAAAGATAAAAGAAGAAAAACCTCGAACCAATAGGGCAACCTGCTCCGGAAGGGTAGGAAGCCCGGTTACCTGGTCATATCAGGTAGTGCAGCGGGACTGCCGGTTTTAAATTAGTTTGCTCACGGCTGGACTTTTCTTCCCGCTTGGGCGTAGGTGCGATGGCGGCAAAGCGGGCAAGTTAAGCGACCACGACTGCCTTGCCTTGGAGTAGTGGCTATTTTGCAGGCTGGACAGATAAACCCATTCGGCCAAAGTAATTTTATAAGGTATGCAGCGCAAGATGCATTGTCAGGAAACATCTCAACAAAACTGCGGTAAGTATTAAAAATTTATTAATTTAAAAGGGAGGAAAAAAATGAAAAAAAGGGTTTCTGTAATGTTTTTAAGTATGCTGTTTGCACTTTTGTTATTGGCAGGTCCATCAACAGCTGTTCAAAATGTACTTATAGTTAATCAGAATGACAATACCTGCAGCGATTTGGGAGTCGCAAGTTCATTCTGCAAAATACAGGCTGCAATAGATTACGCTGCAGACAATGCTTTCCCGGAAACCAATATTACTGTCCGAAACGGTAATTATGACGGATTTGTTGTATATAAAGACAACGTAACAATAAAAGCAGTTCAAAAAAATGTATTTATAAACGGTCATGAGATTATTGTTCCTATTGCTGATCAGTCTGATGCAGCTGTTTACGTTGTTGTGGGCGCCTCAAATGTCAGAATACAGGGTTTTACTATTAACGGACGCGGAAGCGAAGGCAAAGGAATTGATGTGGGTATTCTGCTTGAAGGCGGCAATACAGTTACTCTTGCAGTTGGCGGTACTACTACTACCCGCACAACAAAAAAACCAGTTAGAGGTGCTTTTATAGGTGGAAATACCATTACAGGCATGGAACCGGTATGCAAAACTCCCGACAATTCCTGCGGCGGAGACAGGGGATACGGAATTTTCGTCAGCGGCTACGGATTTGGAGATGCAGGATCCTTTATCATCAGTAACAATACCCTCACAGGAAACAACCGCGGTATTGGCATTCTGGGAGATGTCGGAACATCACTATTCAGATATAACAGAGTGTACGGTAATAAATTCAATGCCCTCGCACATGGCTTTGGTTTTTACTGGCCTCAGGGAAATTTTATCAATGCAAGAAACAACTGGTGGGGAGATGCTTCAGGTCCGGGCGCCATCCCCAATCCATGGAATACAAGTGAAAAGGTTATTGATGCTATCAATAAAACAACTGAGGCAGACGGAGACGGAAATCCAATATTCTGCTGTGACTGCGGTGTTGAGGGCGAGAACAAAGGCGGTGTAGCTTTTGATCCTTGGTGTCAGGACGAGAATTGTATTTCAGTACTTATTGTTAATCAGAATGACAGCACATGCAGCGATTGGGGAGACACAAGTTCATTCTGCACGATACAGGGGGCAATTGATTATGCAGCATACAGCAATTTTCCGGAAACAACAATTTCAGTAAAAAACGGCAGTTATGACGGGTTTGTAGTCTATCATGACAACATGACCGTTGAATCTGAAATAAAACACGGTGCCGTGATTAATGGTAATTGTGTTATTCTGCCTATTAATAATGCACCTGATGCCAGGACTGCCATTGTTGTGGGGGCTTCAAATGTGGCAATAAAGGGATTTCTTATTAATGGAACTGGTTTTGAACAAGGAATAATCCTTGATGGAGACAAAACTGTTACTCTTGCTGACCAGACTACACGTACAACACACAAGCCTGTACTTAATTCATTTATAGCTCAAAATAAGATTACTGGAAAAGAAAACGCGATATTTGTCAGCGGTTATGGCTGCCCGCAAGGTACATGGGGTGATGCAGCCTTTTTTATTGCAAGAGGAAATATCCTTACCGGCAATAGCTGTGCAATCGGTCTTCTGGGTGATGTCGGAACCTCAGAATTTACCTATAATCAGATTTACGACAACAATAATTCTATATGTTTTCATTATGCTCAGGGTAACTATATTGATGCAAGGAACAACTGGTGGGGGGATCCTTCGGGTCCCAGCTCAATTTTAAATCCAAATAACCTTAATAAAAAAGTGATTGATGCTATCAATAAAACAACTGAGGCAGACGGAGCCGGAGATAACATTTACTGCTGGGGCTGCGGTGTTGAGGGCGAGAACAAGGGCGGTGTAGCTTTTGATCCTTGGTGTCAGGACGAGAATTGTATTTCAGAGTTTATAAACGACAACTCTTCCGGATGCCTTCCATATAAGGATGGTCAGCATCACATGAAATACAGTGTTGAATTTACAGAAAATCGTCTAATCATTGATATGAAGATATATTATTATGATTCGGACTCTCCGTGCGATCCTGACGCAGAATCCCAACAAAATCTTATCTATGAATGGGATTATGCCCCTTTTATAATTCCCTGGAGTGGACTAGGTATTAGGCTCTATAATCCTAAAGTTACCATGCATATCAGCGGCGAGAATGCTTCCGGCCTTACCTGGTGGTATAATTTCATTGCTTTTTGCGGTAAAAGCAACTGGAAGCCCCCGGCATGGGTACCAAACACAGATATTGATATTACCGGACTGGATTGCCGCTGTGTCTACAACGTTCCTCAGTCTGTTCAGGATGGGTCGTTCCCCGGATTCATCCATCAGCCCCGTTCAGAGGATGTCCTGTATGTCGGTTTTGAGTTTTTTAACAATCCATTAAATCAGGCTGATGATCTTAAAATCTACACGCTGCAGGAACTGATAGAGGCTTTAGGGCTTAAGACCTCAGACTGGAATTAATCAAGGAAAACAGGAGGCCCTTAAATATTGAGGGGAGAGGAAAGAAAAGGGGTCACATCTTCATATGTCATGATTATCGTTTATATCAAACATTCAGAATATGACATATGAAGATGTGACCCCACTTTTTTCCCGTGGAAGACTTCCGGACCCGGGTTCGACTCCCGGCGCCTCCACCATTCTCTTTATTGCACTTTTAAGAACTTAGCCCTTTTTTACCCCAAAAAAACAGACACCCGGCAGGCACCCGCGGTGCCTGTTGCATTTTTTGAAGGTAAAAAAAGGCCGATTGTAAAACCACCGGCCATGCTTCTTATAATGAAGCTGTGCGACTATCAAGTCTTTGTTTTCTTCACGCTCCCCTCAGCACCACACTCAATTAATTTGTAAATGTCTGATGCCCGCCATACAGGGGCTTTACTTCTTCCGGTTGCGGTCTAAAGGTCGCTGCGGAAAAACAGCGGTACATTGCGGATTGGCGCAGCGGGGTGCATGTTCTTGCAAATTTCTTTTACTCCAGGGGTA
>CAYNVA010000465.1:0-1505 GCA_964400575.1 uncultured Thermodesulfobacteriota bacterium
CCCCGGAACATGGGCAGGTTGAGGGCGAAATGCATATCGTGATACATATTGGCGCCTGTGGCCGTTATCCAGTCGACAAAACCGTGATTCATAAGGGGGATGATGGCTGAAGGGCCAAGGCCCGCCGGTGTCAGCGCGCCGGCAAGGCTAAGTCCTATGGTCACATCCTTTTTTGCATAGCGGTCACGCAGCAGGTGGCAGGCCGCCCGGAGGCGGCCGCCGTTGTAGGCGTCAAGGTTATCGATAAGGGTGACGATGCTCGTATCTTTTGAAATCGGCTTGGGCATGATGCGCTTGCCCGACAGGTACCGCGCCTTGCCCGGGCAACAGGGCGATTTTTGTTTTTTCATGACTCTCTGCTTTCTATAGAATTTGTCCCTACAACAAGTTTAAGATCTTTGAGAAAAGAAGCCAGAAGTCAGAATAGAAGATATAGAGGCCTCAAGGAGTTTAGTTTTTTCTTCCGGACAATAATAACCTGAAATGTTTTTAATATTTTTTTCTACTGGATTCTGAATCCTGGCTTCTGGCTCCTATGCTGTTTAAGGAAACATTACAGCATAGGGGCACGCGGGAAGTCAAGCAAAGACAAATGCCTGCGGATTGCGCCGTGCTCTGCGCGATTGCCTTCACGCAAACAGGGGCTTGTGCTCAGGCGGTTTTTTTATTACCATGGTGTAAAATCTGCTGCACAGCCGCAGCCATTTTATCCACTGCAAGGGAGGCACTACCATGAAAGAAAATCTTGTCGGCATTATTGCAGACACCCATGACAACAGGCCCGCCATTCAGAAGGCGGTTGATGTGTTCAACCAGCGCGGTGTAGGCCTGGTGGTGCATGCCGGCGACATGATATCGCCGTTCACCATACTTGATTTCAAGCAGCTGCGCTGCCCCATGGAAATCGTGTTCGGCAACAATGACGGCGAACGCGTGGGGCTGTCCGGCGCCTTCAAAGAAAATGCAAAGCTGCTGCCGGGCCCGCGCGAGTTCAGTTTCGGGGGCAGGCGGTTTCTGCTTATGCATGAAGACGGCTGCGTTGCTGCTGCGGCCCAGTCCGGCGCGGTTGATATCATCGTGTACGGCCACACCCATGACATTGATGTGCGGCAGGGGCCGCCGCTTGTCATAAATCCGGGTGAGGCAGGTGGGTGGCTGCGGGGCCGGTCAACGGTTGCGATTCTGGACCTGGCATCGCTTGGCGTTGAGATTATTGACCTTTAAGGCCCCTGAAGATAGACCTCGCGAAAGTGCCGAGGCTGTCGTCGCGGGCGCCCATGACGACAATCACATCGCCGGGCCGGGCCTGCTCTTTCAAAAAAGCAAGCGCGGCCTTCCGCTCGGGAGCGTAGTGGCACCGGGGTCCGCTCACGCGCTCAAGCAGATCACCCGATGAAATGCTGCGGTCTGCCGTGCCGCCGGCATCATAGATTTTCAGGCAGACAAGAATATCCCGGGGCTTGAGCTGCGAGCTGAATGTTCGAGCAAGCTCCGGCAGAAGAAAC
>CAYNVA010000466.1:0-3339 GCA_964400575.1 uncultured Thermodesulfobacteriota bacterium
GGCTTTCTGGAACGGTATGCAGCGCGAACGGGTTAATCACTGGGTCGTTGAAGTTAAAAGCAAGCAGCCGGGATATGTGTACAGCAGACAAATATGGTATCTGGATCCGGAGAACTGGCAGATGAACTTCAAGGTAATGTACAATCGCAAGGGTGAACTCTGGAAACTGTATGAACTGTTTTATGATGAGCATCCTACCGCATGTGGTGAAAAAACCTCGATATTTACTGCTGAGCATTCGCTTGATGTAATTCGCCAGCACGGCAGCCCCAATATCCGTGAAGTGACGGACGTGGGAGCATATATACGGCCTGAATTTTTTCAGACACAGAGCCTTAACCAAAAAACGTATTAAACAAACAATGAGCAGTCAAAGCTATTGTCGAAGGTTATCATGGTGACAAAAATACAAATAAAAATGTTTCTTATACCGACTGTGCTAGTCCTGGTTTTAGGCTGTGACAGGTTTGACCGTTCCAAGATAAAGATGCCGGCTTTCAACTTTGTCACGAGAGAAAATCTGCACAGCATTGCCCGGGTTGATACACAGCATATCTGGGTGAGCGGTAATTACGGGACTGTACTGTACAGCGCCGATGGCGGAAAGACATGGGAAAAGCAGGTCAGCGGCATCGCCGAGGAGCTGCTGGGATGCATATCGTTTGTTAACCCTCAAGAGGGCTGGGCTGCCGGAGTCAAGGGAACAATTGTTCATACATCTGACGGAGGAAAAACCTGGGGAGTGCAGCCAAGCGGAATAGAACAGGATATCCATGATATCTTTTTCCTGGACACGCACTATGGCTGGGCTGTTGGCGAGAGCGGAACAGTTTTGCATACGGACGACGGGGGCAGGCGCTGGAAGCGACAGAGAGAGCCTGAAGATAAATACTTTAATGATGTTTTTTTTGTTGATAGAAAAACGGGATGGATCGCAGGCGAATTCGGAACAATCCTGCATACTGCGGACGGGGGGTTAACATGGCAGCCACAAGAGTGTTCTGACCTTGCTGCTGTTTTCAAAGATGCCGAATGGGATAGACCGCTGCCGGCCTTGTACGGAATGTGTTTTATTGATGAGAACCGGGGATGGATCGTCGGGATGGATGGTGTCATCCTGAGGACGGAAAATGGCGGAAAGATATGGTCACTGGTAAAGCCTGTTTCCGACAAGCCCCTGTACTCTATTGTAATGCGTGGCGCACAAGGATGGGCTGTTGGAAACGATGGTTTATATTTGATGACCGAGAATGGCGGTGATACATGGTCAGTAAAAGACCAGGCGCTGAAAACGAAATTCTGGCTCCGGGCGGTGTCCTTTGAGGATACGAAGCGAGGGATTATTGTTGGCGCCCAGGGCACCATTGCGCTAACTGATGACGGCGGCTTTACCTGGAAGCTCATATCAGGCTACAGCTACGACATGAAAGAATTCGGGCTGGCCGATTTTTAAAGTTAATGTCCGTTATTTGGGAAGGAGCATCTTATGAACAGACTAAAGGTGAACAACCTACTCTGTATTATTCCCTTGGCTGTTGTTCTTCTGCTGGGTTCATGGTCTTGCGGGTTTCGCAAAGAGAAAATCGGGGTGCTGTATGTGCTCCACGGCGGCATGAAGACCAATAGTTCTCAAGGCATGTGGGATGCAGTGGTGCAGCAGTTTTCCTATGAACATAATCATCCCATTTATACTTCTGTTATCTGGGTTCCTTCCCAGTGGCCGGCTGTTTTGGATCGTACAGCGACCGATTTTGCAAGGCGTTTTCTGATGATGTATGAGTTTGGATATGAGCGCATGGGTGGCACCGATCCTTATCCTGACATCAGTGATAAGCAATTGACGCAATTGAAGGCTGAACTGAGAAGAAATTCCTGGGGCCTGGGCTTGAAATTTGAAGTCGAGTGGGTTGGTTATTTGAGCGCAGACGATGTTTCGCATTACCCGTATCCCCGTTTTCTTTATAATCCGCCCATCGCCGGATACTCAAAATGCACCTATTGCGGGGAGAAAGATTCGGACGGCCCCTGGGAGAATTGTGATCCTGAGCGCTACAATACGGATGGGCCGGTAGAGAGGCTGCTTAAAAAGGGGGTCACAAGTATCATTATGGTTGATACGACTACCGGAGGGGTTCGCTTTTCCAAAACCTTTGATGTGGTCCAAAAGACCAAGATGGCTCTCGATAAATGGAACCAGGAACACGACACCGCTATTCCCCTGATGTGGGTCAATGACCCCAATAGCTTAATGGAGCGCTCATATCCAACAAAACCCGAAGGGTGGACCCGCATCAAAAAAGCTCCTGAGGAAGACCCGAAGGTTCCCCTGGAGGGGAACCCCAATCCTGTTGTGGAAGATCCACTGCTGGCTCAATTGCACGTAGAAGGTATAGAAAAGGCCTTTTCCGATTCGGTTCCAGATAATGCTACCGGTGTCATTCTTTTTAACCATCCAG
Source organism: uncultured Thermodesulfobacteriota bacterium (assembly GCA_964400575.1). Taxonomy (GTDB): domain Bacteria; phylum Desulfobacterota; class WTBG01; order CAIYCZ01; family CAIRTM01; genus CAIWCT01. The sequence continues at coordinate 2,457 of CAYNVA010000466.1, forward strand.
TACACGACTATAATGAGTATTTTGACCCCAAAATTGATGATACCATTATAGTGAATAAAAATATTAAGGCCTTGCTTATTGAGCGGCATCCTGACCTTGAGCCCTCGCATATCATAGGAGCCTATGGAGGGATACTGGAAATAAATCCGGCAGCTGACCGTGAGGAAAGAACCCGGGAAATGCGCGGAGAAACCTATGGCGCTGCATGGCTTTACGAAAGCGGCAAGCAAATGCCTGGTGAAGAGTGGGGCTACCGGTATTGGGATGCTTTAGAATATTTAAAGAACCGTGGTGTTAAGCATATTGTTATTGGATTTCCTCAGATGATTACTGACAACAATTTAAACCTTATTGAAGTGCCGAATCAGTTTGCCAAGGAGATCGGTGTAAAAACATGGGCTAGATATAAACAGGGGGATTTTACTTTGTACCCGGTAGTCGGTCATCCATTTGCAGACTACTGGGGAGTCTGGGTTGACACACAGTGCGGGCAGGAGGAATGCTGCTTTGAAATGGGCGGCTGCAGCGATGGCCGGGCATATCCGCCCCAACGACAGACCCCGATCAATGAACCCCGTGGAGACTTGGACCCATCCCTTGCCTTTGACTTGAGCGCCTACGGGCAGCTGGGGTTTGATATAACCGGGGCCAGCGGATTGCCGGATCCTGAAAAACCAGTACAAGATCAGTACACCGGCACCTGGGATTTTTACACATCGATAAATGACGACCCCCGGCTGGCAAAGCTGCTGGCGAGCCATGTATTGGATGCAGCTCTTAAAACGCTGCCACAGGAGAAGTAGAAAATACTATATACTATAAATAACAAAACAAAGGAGAGTCATATGCAAGCAATTCCCTATTATGAACGCATGATGGAACA
>CAYNVA010000467.1:0-5045 GCA_964400575.1 uncultured Thermodesulfobacteriota bacterium
GTCGGCATTGATGTGGAATACATGCGTGACAATCTTGATTTCATTGCTCTTGCCGAACGCTTTCTCAGCGTGCAGGAGCATAGAACGGTCAGCAACCTCTCAGGCGCGCAGCAGAAAGCCGCCTTCTATACCTGCTGGACCAGAAAAGAGGCCTATCTCAAGGCAACGGGAAGGGGCCTTGCCGGACTCAGCGAGGCTGCGGCGCTGGAGAATGGGCTGCCGTCTGCGAGGGAGCGCTGGACTGTTATTGATCTTACCATACCTGAGCCTTTTTACTCGGGAGCTGTTGCGTTTTCAGGAGGGCCAGCGCAGATACAGTCACTGCTGCTGGTAATGGGTGATTCCGGCATATAAGCTGCAGAACCGGGGCGCGGTTACATGAAATACTTTTCCGGATTGGCAGCGATGTTCTCCAACGTCCTTCCAAAGTGGTATGAATCCATGCCGCTTATGATACGGTGGTCGGTGGTAACATGCAGATCGAGGATTTCCCTGCTGACCAGAACGCCGTTATCAAGCACCGGCTTTTTAAACGGGCCGCTTGCATGAAAACGCGGCGTGAGGTTCAGGGGAGCAATGACATCTTTTACCATGGTAAAGTTGGCCGGCGTGGCATAGGTGTGAACCGAAACAATGATGTTGGAAATAAGGTCCCGCTCATAGACCGTTTTGAAGGCGCGCCGCTGCCCAATAATCCGGTAGAGGCAATAGCGGTAGCCGAGCCTGGTCACTAAAGCAACCAGAGGATGCGGCGGAGTGGAAAATACTGCCTTTGCATCAGCGATTGCTGAAAACAGCTCCTGCTGAACATCATTCAGAGATTTCTGCTGCGGGTTTTTGAGGATGACATTGGTAACGACCTCCAGGTCAGGCAGGTATACCAGGTTGGCGACATGAATATCTTCAAGCTGGTAGAGCCTTCCGCCAAGAACGATTTGATTGAAGCGCGGGTTCTCCTCGATAGCATGCGCGATGAGCTTGATAAGCACCGGGGTGAGCGTTATGTGCCGCTTGTTTGCCGAGCCGATAGCTTTTGCCCGCTGCCTGCAGAGCTCAATATCTATCTGATAGTTCAAAGAGGCATAGGGGTCTGGTGCGCGGGCAAGCACATCCATGATTTCGCTCCTGAACGGCCCGATGTCCTTCCTTGAGAGCCTTCTCATTCTGAGCCGGCCGACAGGTTTTTTAAAAAAATTGTGCATCCGGTTCCCCGTACTCTTTTATCCTGATAAGATGTTCCCGTGTTTTATTGAGCAGCGATTCTTATTGGCTAATTGACAAGTGCCAAGACATCGTGGACAGAAAAATGTTTCACAACATCGTGGACAAACTGCATTGACTCAAGTAGACAATACAGATTTCCATGCAGCAATACAAGAACACTGGATTCCAGCTTTCGCTGGAATGACCCCTTTTTTAGCACGTTTCAGTTTTTACGTCATACCTGCGAAAGCAGGTATCCAGGAAATTTATGGCCTTTTTCTATGAAGAATATTAGAAAGAGTCTTCGCTCTCTTGGCACTTCATGGTGTCCACGATGTTGTGACACTTGTCAGCTAATGTATAAACTCTGGTCAATAATTTGTCAATTGTTCCAAGCTCCCGGCCCCTTGTCGCCTTGATTTCCGCTACGTGACCATAGGGGATTCCCTGAGGCATTATATAGCAATTATCCTATTGCAAAACGTCACGGCATTTAATACAATTTGTACAAAAATACCCCCATCACTAACCACACAAGAGGAGGCTCGCCATGAAAAACCAGTCTCGCAACCATCGATTCCTGAAAAACTTTTTTTTATCCTGCACTGCTTTTCTTCTGCTGATCACCCTGTGTGCAACCGCTACGCTGGCAGCAGTGACCGGCTCAATCACCTTTCAGTCAAACCTCGGCGGCTCAGCGCGCTATGCCCTGCAATCAGAAAACCTTCTCTATTCTTTGATTGGCAGCAAGCTCTATATTGCGGATATAGCGGATATTAAGAATCCCGTTGAAATCGGCAGCCTGCCGATACCGGGCATCGGGCGCCGGCTGGAGAAGCGGGGCTCGGTTCTCTACATAGCCTGCACCGAGGGCGGGCTGGCAACGGTTGATGTGAGTGACCCGGCAAAGCCAGCGCTCCTTGGCACGCTGCTGTTTGATACCCCGCAAAAAGCCGGGGAGGTCTTCGATGTAACGCTGTACGGTGATTACGCTTTTGTCGCAGACTACCGTACCGGTCTTTATATCGTTGATATTAAAGACCCTTCCAGTATGGTCATAAAAGGTTCTTTCATAAACTTTGAAAATAAAGACGACGCCCTTCCCTATGATGTATATATCGACGGCACGTATCTCTATTTGTGCTGCGAGCATGACGGGCTTTATATTTTTGATATCATTGATCCGCTGAAGCCGGTTCAGCAGGCACACTTCAGCGGCCCGGCGAGCGTCGGCAACCAGTTTTACCAGACCTACCGGGAAGGCACTGTGTTATATATTGCTGGCGGCGTTGCAGGCCTGGTGATTGTTGATGCGACCGACATTAAAAACCCCGTATATATTAATAATATAGACAAACAGTACGGCGGCGTACTGGGTATTGCCAAAGCCGGCAACTTTGTCTATTTGTGCACCGAGTTCACCGATTTCTACAAGATCGACGTTTCCAGTTTCCAAGACCTGAAGCAGGTTGATGCTTTTCCCGTTGACGGCAACCACAGCCTTGGCATCTCAAAAGAGGGCAATTATGTTTTCCTGGCAAACTCTAATTACGGCATAAGGATATTTGATGTCTCCGGCACGTCCATTGCGCAGTCAGGGGCGTTTATTTCACTCGGCAGGGTGATTGACTGCCAGGGCGCGGGCCAGTACGCATACGTTGCAGCCGGGAAAAACGGGGTGCAGATTTTTGACGTCACCAATCCCCAAAAACCAGCACTGATATCAAAGACAGCGCTTGCCGGATATGCAAACGGGCTTTTTGTACAGAACGGCAAAGTTTATGTAGCAGAGCTGCTGGCAGAGGGACAATCATCAGGAGGATTTCTTGAAATCCTGGATGCCTCAAACCCTTCATCACCGTCCATTCTCGGTAAAATTGACCTCGCTGGCGAACCTTTTGATGTTACCGTGGCAGATGGCCGCGCGTACGTCGTCTGCCAGACCAAGGGGGTTGCGGTGGTTGATGTGTCGAACCCGTCCGCCCCGATTTTGCTGTCAAGCTTTGATACCCATGGCGTAAGTTATCAGGCTGCCCTGCTGTGGGACCGGTTCCTGGCGGTTGCAGACGGCCTCCAGGCTTTTACCCTGCTTGATGCCCGGAACCCCTCTTTTCTCCAGAGAGTTTCCGGCGGCTATGACCTCGGCAACGTTCAGGACTGCGCCTTGTGGGACACCAGCCTGTTCCTGCCCGCGGGTGTTAACGGCGTGTTCATGTCTGACATAGCCCTGCCCTTCGCGGCCGCTGAGCCGGTGAAAGTTATTTCTGCCGCATCCTCCCGGGGTCTTGATGGCGCCATCAAGGTATCCGCGGCCTTTGACAGCTATCTGCTGGCCCCTGACACGGCGGCAGGTCTCCGGCTGTTTGACATAGCTGACCCCGGCCAGCCTGTCGAGCTTGACACTGAGCCGTATATGGTTGGTGACCCCATTAAAGTAACCTGCGATCAGCAGCAGGGTCTCGCCTATGTCTCAAATCAGATTGCCGGCCTTTTTATTTACCGGGTTGAGGCAACTCCCGGGCCCGGTATTGATCTCGACGGCCGCTGGATCGGTTCCATTGTTGCAAACACCGGCACAGCAGGCATTGCCGCGGAAATTGACCAGGCCCATTCCAGTGTATCAGGTACCGCGGCCCTGTTTATGCCGTCTGCAGCCAGCGGGACGTTTACCGGCACTATTGCAGACAACGGTCTTTCCGGAACCATAACCTATGAGGGAAAAACCGCATCGTATACCCTTACCTATAATAATTCGACCAAAAGTTTAACGGGAAATTTAACCGGCGATATCCAGGGCGCCATTCAGATGCAGTATGCCGGCAGACGCGGTGATATGGAAATGGATGCTGTTCTGTCAGCCCTGCAGTCCGCCATTGCTGACAGCATGACGCAGGCATCCGGTCTTGATAAGATGCTGCTCACCATCACAAATAATATCCTTGACAATGCGCTGGGCCAGTCAATTATGAGCAGCAAGCTTTCCCAGACAGGCTGTGCAGAGCTTCTGCTCAACATGGTAAAACCGGATGGCATTACTGCGGCAGCAAACTATTTCGTATATCCTGCTTCAGAGTGGAATACCAGTGTTGCGCAAGCAGAAGCGACTTCCGAGGTTGATGACATCTGCGCTGACCAGAAGGAAAAGCTTTCGAAAGCGCTTGACAGCGGCGACAAACTTTTCAATCAGGGGCTCGCCCAGGGCGAACAGGGAAAGCAGGCGCGCGCTATCCGCTTATTCAGCCGCGCAATGCGCGACTATGAAAGCGTTGCCGGTTTCTATCAGCAGCTTAAACCATCCTGCCCGGAATTCGGCATCGCAAAATTCGACGGCTACTACACGGGTACCATTGATTTCGGGTTTATCAGCGCCACCATGCGCATGTGTGTGGCTGAAGCTGACGGCGGGGCCGTGACTGGCGATGCCTATATTGCGGTCGAGGCCACCGGTGAATTCATGACCGGGACACTGGTTGACGGTAAAAACTCAACTGATGCCGGCTACAGTCTGGTTACCGGTACCATAGAGGTTCCGCTGGGAGACATAACCGCCCATATCGTCATCAAAGGCTTTGCCTATAACCCGGCCATCGATCAGTGGGAAGGACAGGTCGAGGTTCAGGAACAGAAAGTTACCGGCAATGTCACCCTTAAATTTGACGCCGCTGAATGCCCTCCGGGCTGGAACGAAGCACCAAAATAAACGCATACTGTACTGAATAAAGCAAAGGCCCTGCGATACATTCGCAGGGCCTTTTAAATTTATATGCCTTCTGTATATTATATTAGTAGCTTAATGTACCCTACCCCACGTTCTCTTCATCGATATTACGGTTTCAGAGGGC
>CAYNVA010000468.1:0-4925 GCA_964400575.1 uncultured Thermodesulfobacteriota bacterium
TCAACCGACAGGGGCGAGTAAAACCTCGCCGTGCCGCCGGTAGGCAGCACGTGATTGGGCCCGGCGATATAGTCGCCCACCGGCTCGGGCGTATGGCGGCCCATAAAAACGGCCCCGGCATTTTTGATCTCAGGCAGCAGAAGCCAGGGGTCAGCCACAAACAGTTCGAGATGCTCAGGGGCCAGTTCACTGGCAAGGCGGGCTGCTTCGGAAAGATTGCCCGCAATGATGATGGCGCCATAGTCGCGAATGGACTTCTCCGCGATATGCTTCTTCGGGAGAGTCGCAAGCTGCACCGCCACCTCCCTGGCAACGCTGTCGGCAAATCGCGCATCAGTGGTGATGAGCAGGGACGATGCAAGCTCATCGTGTTCGGCCTGGGACAGCATATCGGCAGCCACCCAGGCCGGATCACCCGTGCCGTCGGAAATAATAAGTATTTCGCTGGGACCCGCGATCATGTCGATATCTACATCGCCGTACACGAGCTTTTTGGCTGTGGCCACATAGATATTGCCAGGCCCGACAATCTTGTCGACGCGGGGCACCGTGGGCGTTCCGTAGGCAAGGGCTGCCACTGCCTGCGCCCCGCCGATTTTATAAATTGTCGTGATGCCGCACAGCTGCGCCGCTGCAAGTATGAGAGGGTTGATCCGGCCCGTTGGCGCAGGGCATACCATCACAATTTCCTGCACGCCGGCAACCAGCGCCGGGATGGCATTCATCAGAACAGAGGATGGGTACACTGCCTTGCCGCCGGGCACATACAGCCCCACCCGCCCCAGAGGCCGCACGATCTGCCCCAGTATCTCGCCGTCGGGGCCTGTGGTGAACCATGAATTTTGCAGCTGCCTGCGGTGAAACTCCTCGATGCGCTGGCGGGCAAGCTTGAGCGATGCCAGTATATCCGGCGCAACCTGAGCCGCGGCGTCACGCACCGCATCAAAGGGTACGACAATATCCCTGTGACCGTCGAATTTCTGTGTCAGCCGCAGAAGTGCTTCATCACCTTCCAGGCGCACCTGGCTGATAATGTCGCGCACCGCAGAGTCAATTTCAGCGGCCGTATCGCCCGCCCGGTTGCGGATGCGGGCAAAGTCGGATTGAAAACTGCTATCCCCTGTTTTTAGTAACTTCATAGTGTCACCCTGTTTAGTGATCTTATTGGGGTCTCTCCGGCAAGAAGGCTTGCAGGCTTCCTCGCTTACAGTTGTTCCTTCTCCCGGGAAACATCAGCACCAAGGCCCTGCAGCTTTTTCTCAAGGTGCAGATAGCCCCGGTCAAGATGATACACGCGGTGTACGACCGTTGTGCCCTGCGCGGCAAGGCCTGCCAGTATAAGCGATGCGCTTGCTCGCAAATCGCTTGCCATCACATGGGCGCCCTGCAGCGCTTTGACGCCCGTTACGAAAGCCGTGTCATGCTCCACCTTTATCTTTGCGCCCATGCGGTCAAGCTCCGCCACATGAATGAAGCGATTTTCAAAAATTGTTTCCCGTATAATAGATGAGCCTCCGGCAAGAGTCAGCAGCGACATGACCTGAGCCTGCATATCCGTGGGGAAACCGGGATACGGGTTTGTTGCCAGATCCAGAGGATGCAGCCCGTCTTTGCGGCGCACGCGCACCTTGTCCGCAGACAGTTCATCAATAACAAGCCCGGCTTCGCGCAGCTTGTCGATCGTTGAAGCCATATGCCGGACGGGACAGTTTTTTATCGCTATATCACCGCCCGTAATGCCTCCCGCCACCATGAATGTGCCTGCCTCGATGCGGTCGGGCATAACGGTATGGGCCAGGGGGGTCAGCGACGTGACGCCTTCTATGGTGATCGTCGAGGTGCCGTCGCCCTGTATGCGGGCGCCCATGAATCTCAGCGCACTAGCCAGATCAACAATCTCGGGCTCACGTGCGGCATTTTCAATAATGGTGGCGCCTTTGGCAAGGGTTGCTGTCATCATGATGTGCTCAGTGCCGCCGACCGTGGGCATATCGAAAATAATATGCGCGCCGCGCAGCTCACGGCAGGCGGCGTTGACATAGCCTTCTTCGATGCCGATTTCGACACCCATGGCTTCCAGGGCCTTGATGTGCAAATCAACAGGCCGCACGCCGATGGCGCACCCGCCGGGCAGCGAAACCCGTGCCCTGCCGAAACGGGCAACCAGCGCGCCCAGCACCAGAAATGATGCGCGCATGGTTTTTACCAGTTCATAGGGGGCCTCAAGGCACGAAACAGCGTCCGTCGAGAACACCATTTCATCGGTGCCTGATATCTCTGCGCCCAGGTGGCCAAGCAGGCGCTTCATAGTGACAATGTCACGAAGCTCGGGTACTCCCCGTATTGTATGCGTGCCGCCGGTAAGCAGCGTTGCCGGCATGATGCACAGGGCCGAATTTTTCGCACCGCTGACCGTTACCTCGCCCGCAAGCGGCCTGCCGCCGCGTACTACGATTACATCCAATTCCGAACCTGCTTTCTACTTTGAAAAAACCGTTGGGTTGATCCGCCGCTGCGGATCAACCCAACCTGCGCAATGTGCACTATCTAAAGTAGAGACAGGTTTGAAACCTGTCTCTGCAATCATAGGAGCGAACCCAACATATCACAAATAAAGGGCTTCTGTTCAGAGGCTACTTTTTGTTTTCGCCGTAGACTTCTTCAATCTTGCGCTCCCGTTCGCGCTCGAGAAACGCTATTTCTGCAGGCATATTCTCCTCATTCTTCAAAAGAATTTTCTTCTCGGCGATTTTTGCGTCACATATGTTATTAATCTCGGCGATGCGCTCCTTCTGCGCGTCACTCAAATTCCGCGCATCGTCGATTCCCATAGTCTTCATTTTTTCAAGTGCAGCTTCGTAAGCGCTTTTAAGTGCCATCCAAATTTCTCCTTGCTGAAGTCATGCTTATTTATAACTGCTCAAGGGTCAAGGCAGAACTGGTTAATCGTTGGTTGTTGATCGTTGGTTGTTGATCGTTGGTTGTTGATCGTTGGTTGTTGATCGTTGGTTGTTAACGAAAAACGATGAACGCTAAACGATAAACAATCTTGAACCCTGACTCCTGACTCCCTGCCCCCTGAGTAGTTATGCTTATTTTATACTTGCCACGTCTCAGGTTATCGATATATTATTATCCCGTCTTCATTTAATCAAGCATTTTAACCATTTTAACCATTTGGAGCGCCCATGGCCAGGATACCGACACTGCTGAAACAAAAGCTTATATCCATAATCAAAAAGGACTATGAAGATTGCCAGTTTTATATGGCCTCGACCAATATGCTGCTCCACAAAATACAGGATATTGCCCTGTCGCTGGAGAAAGATGAGCTGGAGTTCGACAAGCTGCGGGACGAAATAGGCGAAGTCGGCCTTTTTATCAGCAATTCCGAAAAGCGGCTTGAAGAGGTCGAGGAATGCTACACAAAACTGGTGGAAGCGCTGGCTGAGGGGAAGCCAAACAGCTGATGGCGACGGAGAAAGCGATGGACATACAAGAGGCCCTGCGCGGACGAAAAACCATACGCGGCTTTCTTGCACAAGCCGTTCCCCAGTCGGTCATCAGGGAAATCCTCATCGATGCCCACTGGGCCCCCTCCTCCTCAAATCAGCAGCCCTGGCATTTTCATGTCGTGACGGGGCCGGCCCTTGAAGCGCTGTGTGAAAACATACAGGAAGCCCGCCGGCTGAAGCAGACAAGCTATGACCCGTCCAAAGGCAAAACAATTCCGCCGGAGTATGTTGACCGGACAAAAAAGCTTTTCAAGCAGATACGGCCTTTCATAAGCTCACTTGACGGCGACAACAAAAGCTTCATCGAAAGCGGCAGCTTCCGGTTCTACGGAGCGCCCGTGGCCATTTTCATCACCATGCACGCAAGCCTGCCGAAATCCCGTTATATGGACATCGGCATGGCAGCCCAGAACCTGATGCTCTCGGCCCATGGCCGGGGCCTTGGCACCTGCGCCATAGCGCTCACGCTCTACTACGGCGAGGCCATCAATGCCAGCCTGTGCATTGATGGCGAAACCAACCAAACACTTCTCTGCCTGGCCCTTGGATACCCTGACGATGCATGTCCGGTGAACCGGTTCCGCTCCAGCCGCGAGGACATAGACCCCTTCATCACCTGGGCGGGGTTTTAGAGCATTTTTCTTTTTGTTGTAGCCATGGGCCCTTATGGTGAGCCTTTGTTTCGTTTGCCCGTGCTATATTCTCGCAAGAGAAACTGGCAATGATGTCATGCCAATCGCTCGAACCGCACGGGCTACTCTCACCAAAAGCTCACCTGCGCGCATATGGCTATACTATTTTGAAAAATGCTCTAGCCGCTGTCTGGAGGGCGGCCCGATGGGCCGCATGGTTGCTGAGCGCTCACTGTATATATGGATATCGGAAAAACTGATGTGCCGGAGTTCCTGGGGCTGCAAAAATATTTTTTTGAGGTCGCCGAGCGAATAACCATGCACGGAATCGCTGCCGGCCTTGCCTGGACGCCGTCGGGCGGCGGGTGGGGTAGATATAAAATCAAATATGAACCTACTCGGGCTGCCTGGCAAGATAGTCGGTGAACAGCTCTTCATGATCGCCTTCATCGCTGAGCACGTTTTTTACTATGCCTGCAAGCTCAGGGTAGTCTGCGAAGCGCTCAAGCTGAGAGCTGTAACGCTCACGGGCTTTTTTTTCAAGAGCGATGTCGCTTGTCAGCATGCCTTTGAGATCAGGGCTCTGGTCAATGGGCCATGGGGTAAATCGAGGTGTTTCGCCGTATTTGGTGATGAGGTCTGAGAAGAACAGAATATGGGACATTTCGTCAAGGGCCGCCGATTTAAATGAATCTGACAGCGTCTCATCAACACCTTTTGCCGAAATCCGGTGGCATATATACTGAAGCGTCGCCTGAAATTCTTCGTTCATGTTTTC
>CAYNVA010000469.1:0-2063 GCA_964400575.1 uncultured Thermodesulfobacteriota bacterium
GCTGCGGGCATCTCCACGGGACTCATCTATTCATATTTTCAAAACAAACTGGATGTGCTTCTGTCAATCATCCTGAACTTTCTGCAGACACTCAATACCACCAATCAGGAACTGGTTGCTTCGGCAAACGGCCCGCTTGCCCGGCTGCATGCCGTGCTGCATAATTTCGAGCAGATCCTTTTCAAGGACAAGGAGTCTCTGCACACCGTTAAGGTGCTCAACGAAGCCCTTCCCCATCTGGTCATGATAAAAGAAGAAAATTTGCAGGACAAGCGCCGGGAAATCATTGCGGAGAACAGAAAACTGCTGGAAATGTTTGATGGCATCATCGGCCAGGGGCAGAAGTCTGGTGTTTTTGACAAAGCGCTTAATCCGGCTGTCATGCGCCAGGTGCTCTGCGGTGCAATAGAGCGGCTTCATTACGGACTTTTTTACAGCACGTACAGCGGTCAAAGCATCGGGTATAATGAAACCGATGCGCATCAGTCGATCGTGCGGCTGATTGAAAAATTTATCTGTAAATAACCAGCGGGGACAGAGCCCCGTTATTTTTTGCACGACAAATGAAAATGAATTCAAATTCAAAGGCTGACTTAAGTGAAATATAAACTAAAAAAGTACACTTAAAAAGGAGGGCGCCCATGATAATGTCTAAAGAGTCCTTGCAGAAGAAGCTCGCAGATCTTGAAAAGCCCTATGTAGACTTTCTGCTTGATCAGTTTGCCGAGTGGCGCGGCTTTGTCGATACAACGCAGCGCGTGCTTGAGGGCAAGCCGGTGAATGATGCAGACTGCCCTGCGTCATACCTGCAAGAATTCAGAATGCTTCGGGAAGTGCTTGCCATGGAGGCGACAGGGTCTTTTGACTGGAACAACCCTGTGCTGCGGGAAAGCTTTGCCCATTTTGCCGTATCGCCATTTTATAGAATCTGGGGGGATACGATTGCCCGTATTGCCTTGTCTCTTGCCGAAGAGGCGGGCGTTAAAACGCTTATTGAGATCGGTGCGGGGCGGGGTCATATGACGGAAATAATGCTGAAAAATATGACCGAGAATAGCTGTCAGCTCCCGCTCACTGTAACCGATGTAGCCCCGGCCGTGCTTAAAGAAATTGAAAAGCATCGTTTAGCCTATACAAGCATTCCACTGCGGACAATGCCGTGGGACATCAGCCAGCCGCCGCCGAAGGCCCTGCTTGAATCAATTGAGCGCCCTTGCCTCATATATGAACGTGCTTCCATCATGTATTCCAATATTCCGGCAATAGAGAACCTGGCATCCCTTGCAGATATTGTTGTTTTCGGCGATATGTTCAACTACACGGGCGATCTATACGCCTACGACTCTATTTCTGAAAAAATCGGCGGCAAACCTCTTTTTTACAGCCAGATTCGCCCCCTCATGGAGAAACATTTTACCGACCACTTCTTCTTCGACCTGCGCGCGCAGCTTGCGCTGGGCTATCCCAGCACCACGATTCTTATCGGGTGGCGATAGCCGAAAAAAACCAGCTGCAGAAAGGGAGCCCCATGCTGACCAAGGATGTAATCAAAGAAAAATTAGCCGACCTGGAAAACCGGTACTGCAGCTTTATGATAGAGCACTTTGCCTGCTGGGAGCAGTGGGCAGAGCAGTCGGACCGTTTGCTTGCAGGCAAGGAAGTTCCCGAGGAGGAAGTCCCTGAGCCCTTCAGGTTTGAGTACCGGATGACAAAGGTTGTTATGGAAATGGAAGCTACCGGCGCCTGGGACTGGAACAACCCGAAACTGAGAAAAATGTTTGAAGAAGCTGCAGGAAACCCCCTCTACCGGCTCATGGCCGAAACAATAACCGAAAGCGCTATCCGCCTGTGTGCCGCGGCGGGCGTTAAAACCCTGCTGGAAGTCGGCGCCGGCAAGGGGCATCTGACCGGCGTCATGGCGGGAAAGATTGCGGAGAAGGGCAGTTCACTAAAGCTCATCGTCACAGACACCAATCCCGCGATTCTGCAGAATATCGAAGCGATTAAAAGCCAGCACGCCGGCCTGAATCTCGTCACCGAGCAGTGGGACATCAACCAGGCTC
>CAYNVA010000470.1:0-3579 GCA_964400575.1 uncultured Thermodesulfobacteriota bacterium
CCGGTGTCTTTGCACAGAAGCCCCATCATGTAGTTCAGGTTCATGTTGTCGTGGTCGGTCAGTTTCGGCAGCTTTTGAGCCTTGTTGATATAGTCTTTTGCAACATCAAGCCATCGCAGCTCCATGCAGCAGTGTATAAGCTGCGAGTAGCAGTCGAGTTTGTCGGGTATGCCGTAGAGCGCTATGAGGAATTCATCATGGGCTTTTTCATGATCGTTGTGGCGAAGGTAAGCCAGAGCCAGATTGTAATGAAATTCGGGGCTGTTCTGATTGCCATCGCTATCGACGAATTTTTTCAGCTCATCGAAGACACGGTTGGGAGCAACACGCTCGGTGGATGAATCCCCGGCGGCACTCTCCGGCATTGATGAGATGAATCCTGAAATGGTTGATTCGTCAAGCACCTTTTCAAGGTTGAAGAATCCTCCTTCGGGCGGTCCTTCCGGCACCTCGTCGGGGCGTGTTCGTGCTTTGGCAATAAGAGCCCATTTGGTCTTGGGCCCTATCTTATCAAGGGCCTCTGGATCAAGATTTCGGGCGGTGAAGAACTTTTCGACTTTGGAATTATAAAATGTGTTGTCAGGGTCTATGGTTTTTATTTTTCTTATCGCCTGGGCAGATTCATAATGCATGTCCTGATCGTAATAGTACGTGGCAAGCTTAACCATCACCTCAACAGCGTCTCCCATGAGGATATCCTTCATTAATTCTTCGACGAGCAGGTGGTAGACCTCGATCTGTGACGGGTCCAGGACCAGAATGTGCCGGAATATCCCTACGACAATACTGTTTTTTCGAATGCTCTGATAGGCCTTGGCAACATTGAGATATTCTTTTATGGCATTTGCAGTATCGCCGTTTCCTAGATACAGCTCGGCGATTTTTGTCATCAGGCGAAGGTCGCCCGGAGTTGCTTCCGACTCTCTGCGGCATTTTGCCATGGTTTTTTCAAACTCGGCCTTCGGATCTTTTTTACGAAAGAAAGGAAGTGAAGGAAGTGAAGGAAGTTTCATTTGATAAAGCCTCCTGCTTACATAGCTGTGATGCTTCTGGAGCTATTGTCCGGTATACCTGCAACAGTTCACCCGCATTGACGCGTCTCAGATAAAACGATCGTTTTCCAACCGGATTAAGTCTATTGTTTTTTTCTGTATATAGTCAATCTATTTTATGCAAAATTTTGAAAAATTCATTTTGTTGTGCATACGTACTTTTGGTTCCACAACCATATCTGCGGGTATTTTCAAATAAACCATGCTGCATTCCGACTTCAAGCCTGTATGCCCCACTGATTTTAGCCGGGAGGCATTAATTTAATGAGGGTTGAAAATATTGTCGGCAAACAGCAAAAGCTCCGGCAGCCCCAGCAGCACAACCGTGTCGTCTTCCTGAAAGCGTTCATCCCCGTCAGGCAGCGTCACTTTCTGCCCCTTGCGGCTGATCGCGAGAACCGTAATGCCGTATTCCTTGCGCAGGTTGAGCTCAGCCAGGCTGTGGCCGACGGCGTTGGAGCTCTGCTGCACGCGCATGCTGCGGATTTCCATGCCTGAAAGAGTTGATGCAAGATCCTGCAGCCCTGTTTTCACCGGGTTGGGTGAGCGCAGCATCTGGTAGCCGTCGGCCCGAATGTGGGCGACCATGTCTTCAACCGTATCTTTCGGAACAAGGTACTTGTGCAGCACTCTGGTGAAAAGCTCAATTGAAGATTCGTATTCTTCGGGAATGATTTCATTGGCGCCCAGCGATAAAAGCCTCTCGGCATGCACGATGTACTTGACGCGGGCAATGATATGTATGGCAGGGTTCAGACGCCGTATCTGCTCGACAACGCGGTTTGTGCCCACGGGGTCCGATATGGCAACAACGGCAACACGGGCATCAGGGATTCCAGCATGCATAAGTATCGGTTCGCATGCAGCATCCCCGTAGTAGATGCGTCTGCCGGCTGCCTGCTCAAGCCGTACCGTGTCGGGATTGGCGTCGATAATGACATGGGCAATATGGGCCGCCGCTGCCGCATCCGCCATGTGGCGTCCATTGAGGCCAAACCCGATTATCACAAGGTGGTCATGCAGCTGGGGCTTTGGTTCATCACTGTAGGTGCCGAATTTCAAGCGGTGGGGAATCGGGAGTTTCAGAAATATTTCGGCAAAGCGCGGGGCGATCATGATGAGCAGCGGCGTGGCCATCATGGAAAAAATGGAGGCTGCAAGGAACAGCTGAAAATGTCTTTCAAGGAAAAATCCGGCCTTGAGCCCGGCGCTGGCAATGACGAAGCTGAATTCTCCCACCTGGGCAAGGGCCAGGCCGCAGATAAGGGCCGAGCGCAGGGGCAGCCCCAGCAGAAGGGCCGTGCCGGCCACGATCCCGCATTTCAGCGCGATCAGTAGCACCGTGCCGCCGAACACGAGGCCGGGGCTGGCGATGATTGTCGCAGGAGACAGCATCATGCCGATGGACACAAAGAAAAAGCTCAGAAACATGTCCCGCAGGGGCAGAATATTGCCCAGGGCCCGCTGGCCGTATTGGGAGCTTGACAGGATAAGCCCGGCAAGAAAAGCGCCCAGTGCCAGCGACAGTCCGATGCTGTAGCTTGCATAGGCAATGCCAAAGCCAAGAAGAATGACTGCGATCAGGAACAGGTCGGGGTCGCGGGTGCGCCCTATCTGGTGAAGCACGCCGGGCAGTATCCACCTGGCTGACACGATGACGGCAATGAGAAAGGCGGCAGCCTTGATAAGGAAGGCTAGGGTAGCCTGCGTCTCCATGCCGGCATAGCCCGACAGAAGCGGCACGGCAAGCATCATGGGAATGGCCAGCAGGTCCTGGAAGATCAGTATGCCCAGGGATGTCCGGCCATGGGGCGTGTCGATTTCGCCGCGATTCTGCAAAGAGCGCATCACGATGGCCGTGCTGCTCAGGGTGACTATCATGCCCGCAAAGACCGCCGCAGGTGCGTGCAGGCCCGCAAGCAGCATTATGCCGCAGACCAGCGCGAATGTCGCCGCAGTCTGGACAATGCCGCCAAGAAGCAGAATTTTTTTTATCTTGAGAAGGCTCTCGAGGCTGAATTCAATGCCGATGGTGAACATGAGCAGCACGACGCCGATCTCGGCCAGACGGTCGACCTCGTGCACGGCATGCACGACGTGCAGCCCTGCGGGCCCGACCAGTATGCCCGCGAGCAGAAAACCGACGATGGCGGGTATGCGGGCGCGGTTGCACAGGAACAGCGCTGCGGCTGAAACAGATAATATATAAATAATATCGAGCAGGAGCCCGTATTCCATTGCGTTCCCTTCATGCTGGCGCCCGTGCGCACTGCCTCTCGCATTGTATTGACAAATACTACATTTATCTATACAAAATGCAAGCAGCTTGCGCTACCCGTGCAGCCTTTTGCCCGGCCCGTAGATCGCTGGCCACTTTAACCATCACATAAGAAGGGAGATTGAAATGAAAAAATGGAGATGTACGACATGCGGGTATATCCATACCGGCGACACCCCGCCCGATCAGTGCCCGCAATGCAAAATGCACAAATCGATGAAACCGGGCGCGCTTTTTGTTGAAGTGAAA
>CAYNVA010000471.1:0-14623 GCA_964400575.1 uncultured Thermodesulfobacteriota bacterium
AAGCTTTGCCGAGATCGTTTTCACGCCATCGGTGCTCCAGAGAATTTCAGGATCACTGGGAAGCGTGGCATTATCTTCGCCGCGTATGACAATAGGCCGGATCGGGGTCAACAAGCTTAAAAACCTGCTGATTGTGCCGGGTGTCACGGTTATGCCGCAGGGTGTCCGGCCTGAAATCCCATCAAGCAGTTTGAGCGTCTCCTGCACTATAATCTTTTGCTGCTCTTCACGGGTAATATCAGCAGGGCTGTCACCGGGCTGCAGAGCATCGGGAGCGGTGTCATACCAGCCAAAATAGGTATGGTTGCCTCCCGTAATCTCAACATACCTGGTATCGGCAGGAAGATAGGGTTTGCCAGCTTCAATCTTGGCGGGTGTTGCCAGCCCATCGTTTGATCCAAAGAGTACAACCACGCTCACATCCCTGTCTTGAATCGTGAAAATATCAGCGCCATAAGCGGCCCACAAAACTACGCCTTTCATCTTCCCGGGATAATCCTTAACATACCCGGCTGCAGAAACCCCTCCAAGGGAGTGCCCGCCGATTGCCCACTGCTCGATATCAGGATATGCCGCAAGTATTTCTTGAGCCCGCGGAATTCCGCTAATAGCAAGGTCATTGGGCATTTTTACAATCACCACAAGGTATCCTGCCTTGGCAATTTTTTGGGCTGCAGGTGCATATGACCGGGGGTCGACATAGCCCCCCGGATAGATGATAAATCCGAGATTCTGCTGCGTGCTCTTGGGCTTGAATTCATAATAGTAGTTTTGCTCCGTTCCCCACGCAGCAACAGTGACCGTGCTAACCGTTACCACCCCGTTGGATTCCATCGCCTCCAGTGCCTCAGGCAGCGGCGGAAACGACTCTTCTGCAGACGCATAACTGCCCGCGCACAAAAAAAGGACCGCCACAGCCAATACCGCGCAAATAATTTTTCCAGCCTTCATGTTGCCTCCTGAAAAATTGAGATTTGTGTTAATAAAACGCTGCTGATTTCAATTATATAAACACACAAAATCCATCTATGTTGCTTTCTCCGGACGTTGCGCACCAGGCCACAGGAATATCAGGCCCTTAGCAATTCGAGCAGTTCCCTGACCCGCTGCGGCGTCGGTATAGCATAGGGGCATTTTCCCACACACGTGCCGCACTCCGTGCATTTTTCAAGGGCAGGCAGCATCCGCTTTGCAAGCTCAATCGTGTAGGCAACGTCATCGTCCACAGGCTTGCCCCAGGTCTTCATGTGCAGCATATGCACAAAGGGAATCATGATGCCATTGGGGCACGGCATACAGTATGAGCACCTGCGGCAAAACTCCCTGCCAAGCACGGCGACCTCATCCTCAAGACTGCGCATCTCTTCAGCTGCAAGCGGGCTTCGCCCTTCAAACACCCTGAAGTTTTGCTCAAGCTGCTCAAGCGACATCATGCCGGGCGTGACGACCCCCGCGGGATGATTAAAGAAAAACCGCAGCGCAAGCTCCTTGCTGTCGATCACACCTCCGGCAAGCGGCTTCATAACAGCTGTTGCAATGCCCAGCGCTGCAGCCTTTGCCAGCAGTCCATCAAGCGGTTCCCGCTCAATAACATTAAAGGGAAACATGGCAAGTGCAAACTCACCTGTCAAAAGGGCTTCGGTGAGCGTTTTAGGATTGTGGCTGGTGATGGCGATATGCCCGATGCGACCCTTGGCCCTCTGCTCCTTGAGAAAACAGAGCGGCTCCTTCATTGCCATTTCAAGCTCGTGGGGCTGATTTACGGCATGAAAACCGTAGAAGTCTATGATGGGGAGCTTGAGCCGCTCAAAACTCTGCTCAAAATCCTGCTTGAATGCATCAAGTCCCATTTTATAACTTATTGAGCGCGATGTAATCACAAAATCCTTCTCGCGCTTCGACAGCACACGCCCCAGCTTTTCCTCGCTGTCCTGATAGGCCGAGGCCGTGTCAAAGTATGTGATGCCAAGCTCAAGGGCTCTTCGGATAATGCCGTCCGACACCTCGAAAGTGACTCGGGGCAGATACATGGCCCCGAAGCCAAGTTCGGCAACTTCAAGGCCTGTTGAGCCGAGCCTAACTTTTCTCATGGCGACTCCTGAAATTTGATTGCATAAGCTGGCGCACCTGTGGATACTCATTGCTATCGCGCCATCAACATTAATGTATGGGCGGCTGCCATGTCAATATATTTAAAATTCGCGCTGTTCCAGTGCGCAATTATTATTCCCTGTATCGCAGGGATAGCCGCTCGTTCACGTGTGGACAGCCCCTTGGATCTCAGCCGCAGGCTTGTGCGCATCAATATCATAGGCATTGAGCCGGCCATTGTGCTGTGGTGCACCTGGGGTCTTACGGTGTCGGCAAGCCTTATGGTTTTGCCGTTTTTCGGATTCGGTCTCGTCGCAACTGGCGTGCTTGCAGGCTCTTGTGCGGCAACATGGATGAAGCTCTCGGGAAAAAGGCGGCAAACATTTCTTATCAGCTCCTCGCTTGCAAACCACGGATTCACCATGGGCGGCGCTCTCTGCTACTTCTTTTTTGGAGAACAGGGTCTCGGGCTTTCGGTGATTCTGGTGCTTTACTTCATCCCGTATGTGTACTGCCTGGTCTTCCCCTACGCAAAGACCGGCTCAGGCAGGGGCATTTCTTTCCAGGGTTTCTTCAGAAAATTTATACGTGACAGACAGAATATGCCCCTGTTTGCCATGGCAGCCGGATTACTGTTGAAGGCCTGCGACATTAATCGCCCGAACATTGATTTTCCGATCGACGCACTGCTTCTGGCATCAATTGCGCTTTACTATCTAACCCTTGGAATAAGTTTCACGCGGATTAACATCCCTGGCATCTGGCGGGAGCTTGCGGCGCTTTCAGCCATAAAATTTGTCGTAGTGCCCGGGCTGACGTTTGTCGTGTTGTGCCTGCTGCCCCTTGACCCTTCGGTCAGGGCGGTTATCCAGCTGCAGGCATTCATGCCCACAGCAATCTATGCAATGGTTACCGCCGTGCTTTTCGATCTGGAGACCGAGCTTGCCTCGGGACTTTTCATATGCACTACGGTTGTTTTTCTGACCGCAGTTCTGCCGGTGATGTTTTTATTAAACAAAACGCTGTTCACGATGTAAAAAAACACGGGGTGCCACTTCAGCCGTCGGCCGTGCTGTTTACACTATGGTCAGTCTGCTCCCGCTGCCCGTTGCCAGCAAAAAAACAGCCGCAGCGATGATGCGCCAGCTGAAGCCGCATCATAAAAAAGGGTGGGCATCGCTGCCCACCCCATATGGTGCTTGTCTGGTTTTTATCCTTAATTCTGCCATTCTCCGTTGCGATACATGAATATTGCCGTCACCGGTGACTGGCTCACTACGTCAAACGGACCCTGTTTGGCCGCATCAGGAGTCTGGCCATGATGCTGAAACTTTACCTCATTGTAGGTAAGAATGCCGACATAGGTTTTTTTAACAGGATCGGCTATTTTTACCCTTGTGCTTACGGTGTCGCTGTATCCGTCATATTCAGCGATAAAGCCCCGATCGACTTTTTTGAACTGCATTTTTTTGGCTGCAAAATTATTGACTATGTGCAGCCACTCCCTGCAAAAGGATTCAAAACGCTTGTCGACAGAAGGCTGATCCGCTGCTCCTGCCGCCCCGGGTAAAGCAGCAAGGCAAAACATGCCAATGAGGCACCAGAAAATGAGTCTATTTGCCAGCATCAGTCAACAATTTTAAACTCAACGCGGCGATTCATTGCACGACCCTTTTTGGTCTTATTGTCGGCAATGGGATTTGCTTCGCCGCTGCCCACAGCTGTAAAACGCGCAGCTGAAAGGCCCTTGTCAACCATATACTGCTTGGCCGCAGCAGCGCGTTTCTCGGAAAGTTTCTGATTATACTTATCGGAGCCCATATTGCAGGTGTTGCCTTCAATGGTCACATTCTTAGTGGCGCATGCCGGCTTCTGCAGTGCGGCTGCTGCCTCATCCAGAATCGGATAGAATTCGGGCTTGATCACAGCCTTGTCAAAATCAAACTGAACCGAATTGATTACTATTTTGTCGCATTTGGGCTCTTCCGCTTTAACGGGGGGCACGGGCTCCTCTTTGCATACCATATAGCCGATAATACCGCCGATCAGTGCGCCAGCTCCGCCGCCGATGATACCGCCACCAAGCCTATTGTCATGGGTGGGGCCCATATCGCCAATAACAGCACCTGCACCTGCACCAAGTGCAGCGCCAGCTGCCGCGCCAACGCAGGCGCATTTTGCACGTTTACTCATGGTCGAGCATCCGGTAAACACAAACAATGCTGCAACCAACAGAACAATAGCCTTTGACTTCATTTTCTCCTCCTTCTTTCAATAAGTTAACGGGTTTTTGTTTCTACCTCTTTGCCAAAAGCCTTTATGTACTTAAATTCATATACCATATAACATAATAAAAAACAATATTCAATAGAATATTTTTAACATTCTAAGGTGCGGATATCTGTGACACTACCCTGATTGTTTCATGGCGGTGACTCTTCTGTTTTCAAGGCTGCGACAAGCTTTGAAAATTTAGACAAATAATGGTTTTCAAGGTATCCCCGCGAATGAAGCGTCATCTGGCGGGTACGGCCAAACATCACATCAAACGCATCTCTTCCCGTTGCATCAACTTTAAGGTTAATTGTGATAGTTGTTGCACGCTCATCCTTTGGTGAAACACCTATGGCAATATGGGCAACAGCCTGATTCCAGAACATGCCGGTGTCATCATGGGCATACAGCCCGATATCTCCCGGCACAACATTTCGTTGCAGACTGATAAGACCGCTGTCTTTAGCTGCAGAGGTCACCTGTTCGCCTTCCTGCGTCACCGCCTCGATCATTTTTTTCCAGGCAATATCATACGGCACGGAAAAGGTCATGCTCTTATCCACTGCCGGGGCATCCTTCGGAGGATAGGTTGCGCAACCCGCATTAGTTATTAGAAATAAAATACAAGCTGTAATCGGTGCGATGTGCTGCAGTGCCTGTGGGGATATATGTTTCATGTCGTGCATTATGAAATTACAGAATGATTTAGTCAAGATTTTTATAAAAATAAATTAATGTCTAAATCTTTTCCGGGCCATAACGAAAAAATACGCCTTACCGCTTATTAATCTTTAACACCACCAGGCAACCTCTTTCTGCGAAAAAACAGTGTGCACGAATGCTGGGAGCATAAAGATCAAACCTCTGCCATAAGGCATCCGGGGTGCAAAAAAAGCATGGCGCTAGTTTGCACAAACCGGGCATGCTTATTGCATTTTCCCAGCCTGCGAACTGTATGCATTCATGCAACAATCACTGATTAAGAACCGCACTTATTAACCGATAAAAATTAAGCCAGCCAGAGCACGCTATGACTACAAATTTCAATTGACTTGTGTGCTTTTTAGCTTAATAATGATTTTATAATAATATGTTTCCGCATGCATGCACTATACGCTCAGATAGTTGCAGGGTGACAGGTGTTGTTTGCTGCAGCCCAAAACCCATGAAAGCCTGCAGTGAGGAACATAGGTGTAAAGGTTCAACGCTTTTGCCCATATATACGAGAGGAACGAGGAAGAAAAAAAGTCATGCAGGAAAACAGGCCGGCATCCCCAAAACCGCGGGCAAAGGCAACCATACTTGTCGTAGATGACAGCCCCACTATAAGAAAACTCGTTTCAATGACCCTTGAAAGCCGGGGATACTGCGTTGTTGTAGCCTGCGACGGCGTCGATGGGCTTGCAAAAATGCAGGGAGGTTTGCCTGATCTCATTCTCTCGGATATCTCCATGCCGAAGCTTGACGGCTATCAATTCTGCAAAATCGTTAAAAGCAATAAAGAAACAAAGCATATTCCCGTCGTGATGCTCTCTGGCAATGATGGTCTTTTCGACAAGGTGCGCGGAAAAATGGCGGGGTCTGCCAATTACATCACCAAGCCATTTGAACCAAGCCATCTGGTAAGGGAAATTGAGAAATTTGTTAAAACCGACAGGGTAGCTGCACCGACACTGGCTCCGGCTCCGGCTCCTGCTCCGGCTCCTGCTGCAGCATCCAGACAACCGGCAACAGTCACACCGGCGCCGGCTATGCCCCGCAGTGGAACTGCTGTTAAGCCTGTGGATCCTCTGGCAGCCAAACAACTTTCAAAAAAACTTTCCGGAATATATATACCATCTGCTGGTGCTTCCGGCACTACAGGCTCAATACCGGATATGCCTAAAAGCGCCCTACAGCCGGAAGGGGGCGGAAATCAACCGGCTTCCGGCATGGTAAAACCTCAGGCACCTGCAGCAAAGCGGCCCGCGCCTAAACAAAACGATGAGCCGGAAATTAAAATTTTCTATCACAGCGAACCAGCTCCAACACAACCCCCTGAGCCTGCATTCACCCCTTCTCCGCCGCAACAGACTTTTGATGCTAATCGGCCGGGGCAAGGACACGCTGCTCCGGCGCCATCTACGACGACAGCACAACAAGCTGTTGGCGCCGGATTGGGGAACAGGGCGCCAGTAACCGCGCCGAGCCAAGCTCCGAAAAGCGCTTCGCCACCAGCGACCGGTTTGCAGACTCAGCAGGTCCGGAATGTTCAGCCTGGAGCAGAGGCGCACCATGCAGCACCACAAACACAGCCCCAGGCGCCGCCTGCCGCAAAACCCGCTGCCGCACCACGCCCGGCTTCACCGCCCCCGTCGCAAGCAGCGGTTCAAACACAGCTAAGTATAAAAATAGCCTGCACCGGATGCGGTACAATATATAGTAATATAAAACCTGAACATATTGGCAAGTATGCGCGTTGCAAAAAATGCGACACGCGATTCCTTATCGGCTAGGCAGGCGCCTGATGAAATATGATCCAAGCATTGTAGCCTGCATCATTAAGGCATGCTGCCAGGGTAGCTTGTGTTGAATTAAAATCATTGCTTTTTTTGGTGTAAACCGGTTAAGTTAAAAATAAATTATTTGCAAATCCTACGACAACTAAAGGAATACCATGGCCGAAAAAGCCATTTTAGTGGTAGATGACAACCCGCCTGAACTTGAAATGATGCAGGTGCTGCTGAAATCAAGGGGCTTTACTGTTATCACCGCAATTGACGGTGATGACGCTATTGCCAAGGCGACGGCAATACACCCCCGGCTGATTCTGCTTGATGTCATCCTGCCGAAAAAAAACGGCTTTCAGGTATGTCGTCAGCTGAAAACATCGCCGGAGACAAAGGATATTAAAATAATTATGGTCACCCAGAAAAACCAGGAAAGCGACCGCTTCTGGGGACTCAAGCAGGGGGCGGACGATTACCTTACAAAACCGCTGAAGGATGAAGCCCTGCTGTCATGCATTGCAAAACATATTTAAAAAAACTGTTGACGAAATCATAAAGGCTTCAGGTTCT
The DNA here is from genome assembly GCA_964400575.1 of uncultured Thermodesulfobacteriota bacterium. Classification (GTDB taxonomy): domain Bacteria; phylum Desulfobacterota; class WTBG01; order CAIYCZ01; family CAIRTM01; genus CAIWCT01. The sequence continues at coordinate 7,425 of CAYNVA010000471.1, forward strand.
CCCGGAACAAGCAATTATCAAGGATGAAAAATTGATGCACAGCGATCAATCAGTTCGTCATATTGCTCTCACCTGTCCGCACTGTGGCAAGCACTATACTAAAGTGCCCTACGAGGCCATAAAAAAGCATCAATTTGCTTTCTGTAAACAGTGCAATGCAAAATTCCGCGTTGAACCCTCAGCGCTGGAAGAAGCGCTGCAACAGGCTGCACGTGCCCTTGCGGGGCTGAGCCTTGAAGTTTCTGAATCATTAAGCCAGCACAGAGAACATCCCACTGCCCAGGCTGATGAGCATGAACCGGGATCAGACCAGTCAGCACAGATTCCGGATACACAGACCATTCCAGGCCTGCAGGATATCCTGCAGCAGGCTGCAGGGGCAGCACGGGATTTTCTGCCAGAGACGCCCGCAGCAGGTGAGGCACATGACGACGGCACGGTATCACAGCTTGTTGACGCGCAGCAAAGCGAAGCAGAAGAGCAGCCGGGCATTGAGAGTTCTTTTGAACAAAAGATTAATAAGCTTGCGGCAACAATAGATGAAACATTCGGCCAGCCGCACGAGGCAACCCCGGCTGTGGATACAGGCGGAATTGCTTTTGAAAATATTTTTGGCGACACTTCAATAGACAAAACAGAGGCTGAGCAAATCCCTGAACCACAGGAGGGATATCTTACCCGGTCATCAGCCGCCACTATTCAGGAACTGGAAAGCATCCATATTGAGGATTTGATCCAGTATCAGCCGGATGAGGCTCCTGCAGAAAAAACCTCTGAACAGGACGTTTTTGAAGTATCCCTGATTCAGGATCAGCCGGCAGACACTGCACCGGAAATTGAAGCCGGCCAGGAACCGTTTGAAGAACCCCTGATCGAGGATCAGTTTGTTGCGGCATCTGCAGAATCCGCTTTCAAAGAAGAAATTCGTGAAGAACTCGAAGAACTCTTAATTGAAGATCAGGCTGCGGACGCTTCACGGGAAATTGAAGTCGGCCAGGAACCGTTTGAAGAACCCCTGATCGAGAATCAGTTTATCGCGGCATCTGCAGAATCCGCTTTCAAAGAAGAAATTCGTGAAGAACTCGAAGAACTCTTAATTGAAGATCAGGCTGCAGACGCTTCACGGGAAATTGAAGCCGGCCAGGAACCGTTTGATGAACCCCTGATCGAGGATCAGTTTGTTGCAGCATTTGCAGAAACTGATTTCGACGAAGACCCTCTTGAAAAAGTCTTAATTGAAGATCAGGCTGCGGACGCTTCACGGGAAATTGAAGCCGGCCAGGAACCGTTTGATGAACCCCTGATCGAGGATCAGTTTGTTGCAACATCTGCAGAAACTGCTTTCGGCGAAGAAACCCTTGATGACTTTCTGATTGAAGACCAGAGTCAGGAGCAATTCGAGCAAGACACTAATGCTGCCATCGAAGCTCAAGAAAAAAATCCTGTTTTCGCGCAGGCCAAAAAGCCGCAGGATACAGCAAATAGTGGCTTCGTAGCATCCCCGGACGATAGTGGCCCCAATCGGGACGTATCGGCAATGCTCAAGGATATGATGCTGCCCAAAGCCGCCATTGAGGAGGGCACGGAACAGTTTGTGCTGTTTTCCCTGGGCGAGCAGATGTTTGCAGCCCCTATAGCCAATGTCTTTGAACTCAGTCTGCCCCCTGATTTAATTATGGTTCCCAATACGCCGCAATGGATGCTGGGGGTCGCCAATCTGCGCGGAGAGATTATTTCAATTGTCGACATCAGGGGCTTTCTCAACATGGAGCAGGAAAGCTACAAAAAAGCCTCTCGCATGATTATTGCGCAGACGCATGATAAAGAAATGATGGTCGGGCTCATCGTCGACCGCATCAATGGCATAAAATATTTTTCTATTGACGAAATTGAGCCGTTTCATCAGCAGTCACCTGAGCGGGTTGAAGCATATTTTAAAGGAGCCTGCGCACACGAGGATACGATGGTAACCTTTCTTGATTTTGAGCAGCTGTTGCAGTCAGCAAAAATGCGGCAGTTCCAATAAGTCCGAAGAATAAAATAAATCTTTTTTGGCAAAGGAGTATGAGAATGAAATTGAAAAGCGGAAATTCACGTGCCGAATCGAGCGGAAAATCCCGCGGCACACCGTTTAGAAGCATCAAAAGAAAGCTCTACGTTTCATTCGGTGTCCTGATTCTGTTTTTCCTTCTGGTCAGTCTGGGCGCCATTGGCAGCCTGCTATTCCTTAACAGCAGAGTCTCCAATCTTCTGAATACCCAAATCGGCTTTGCCGAGCTCGCAAAGTCTTCGGAGTCTGCGCTGCTTGAAGTACAGGTGCTTGAGCGTGACTTTTTCGTCAATTACCGCAAACGCGGGTTCGATACGGCAAAAAGCCTGTTCGATGACTCTGAAAATCAGTTTGCAGCTATCCATGGAAACCTGAGGGATATTGGGCAACTGAATGTCGGCCAGGAAAATAAGGATATGGCGGAAGAGTTTAACCGTGCGGTATCAAACTACCAGAAAGAACTGAGCAGTGCCGTAGCCATTGTTGCAAAACGTGGTGCCGCTGACGGACCTGAAGCTCAGCTGCGAGCCGCGGGCCAGGCCCTGGAAGACTTTTTTCGCGAACGCAGCATGAATGTGGCAGGCATTCAGCTTATGCGCATGTATGAACAGCGTTACCTTCTGGGGGAGGACAAGGCCGCGGGGATACTTGCCGATGCGATTGCACAAATCAAGGACCAGATGGAAACGGCGCGGCTGTCTGACGGCGACAGGGAACAGCTCAATCGGCTGCGCACCGTCTATGCCTCCAACCTCGAAAAAGCCAGGGAGCTGGATGCGCAGTTGCAGAAAGCGGTTGCCGGGTACCGCGACATCGACAATAAAATCCGGCCGATGCTCTGGACCTTCTATACCGCCAGTAGCCGTGAAAAAAATATGGCTGTCGAAGATATGCAAAAAATGGCCGGCATCATACTGGCCGCCAATGCTGCCGCATTTTTGCTCGTTCTTGTTATCGGCATTACAGCCGCCGGACAGCTCTCCAAAGGAATTACCCGTCAGGTTCAGTATATCACGGGTATTTTTGAAAAAATAAGCGTAGGAGACTACAGCGCCCGCACGCAGGTAACATCCAACGACGAGCTGGGCAACATGGCGCGTTCGCTCAACAGCATGCTTGACAATATTTTCGAGCTTATTCAGACCCGTGAAGAACGCAACTCCATGCAGGCCTCGCTGATGAAACTGCTTGACGATGTGAGCGGCATCGCAGACGGCGATCTCTCCAAGGAGGCCGTGGTGACCCAGGATTTCACCGGCGCTATCGCCGATGCATTCAATTTTGCCATCATACAGCTGCGGCAAATCGTCCACAGCGTGCAGGACTCGACCTTCAAGGTCGGCACGTCGGCAAGCGAAATTTCATCAGCCGCTGAAAAGCTTGCCAAAGACAATGAAGCAACTGCACATCGTATCGTTGAGGCCACTGAGACACTCGGGGAAATGGCGCTTTCCGCGCGCAGCGTTTCCGAAAGCGCTGCCCAGTCAGCGGCCGTGTCCGATCAGGCACTGGATGCAGCAAAGCTGGGCGCGCAGGCCGTGCTCGACACCATCGATGGCATGAACCGTATCCGTGACAAGGTCCAGGAAACAGCAAAGCGCATTAAACGGCTCGGCGAAAGCTCGCAGGAAATCGGTGATATCGTCCAGATGATCAACGACATAGCCGACCGCACCAGTATTCTGGCAATGAATGCGTCAATTCAGGCCGCTATGTCCGGCGAGTCGGGCCGGGGCTTTGCCGTAGTTGCGGAAGAAGTTGAGCGGCTGGCTCAGCGCTCGGCAAAAGCCACAAAACAGATTACCGAGCTTGTCAAAGCGATTCAGTCGGAAACCAATGAAACAGTTATTGCCATGGAAGAAACAACCCATGAAGTGGTTTCCGGCTCTGATCTGGCAAATGATGCCGGGCAGGCCCTCAATCAGATCGAAACTGTTTCCAGCACCATGGCCGATATCATCAAGTCGATTTCCCAATCGGCCCGGGATCAGGCGCACAGTTCCGATGGGGTCGCACAGATTATGCACCAGATATCAGATGCAACGCAGCAGGCTGCGGCAGGCGCCAGGCAAGCGGCTCTTTCCATTACCTCTCTTGCCCGCATGGCCGAGGATCTCCGCGGATCGGTAAACGTATTTAAACTCCCGGAAGATGAAAAGCCGCGCCTGAACGCATGAGCCCAATGACGTTTGACGGGCGATGCCCGCAAGGGGCCTGTCTCCCGGCTGACATGACACGAAACGCCTGCAAATAAGCGATACGGTATGACATACAAGGTGCAACAGGAAATTCTCGATGGATTCATAGTGGAAGCGCAAAGCTATCTGCCTTCAATCCGCGAAGGGATATTTGCGTTTCAAAGCAGTCCGGACAATACCGGACTGCTCGATGAAGCATATCGCCAGGCTCACATCATTAAAGGCGCGGCCTCCATGGTCGGCCTGCCCGAGCTGAGCTATCTGGCAGGCTTTATCGAGCAGATTCTTGAAGACATTCTCAACGGGACCATCAGCCTGAACATGCAGGCGCTTGCCGTGCTTGACAACGGCCTGTCCTGTATTGAGGCCTGCCTTGATCGGCTCGGAGAAAATCTCGACGATTTAAGAACGATTGTCAGCGCGCTCTACATTGCCTACCGCCGACTGACAGGGCTTCCTGCCGATGAAGACAGCGACGCGGTGGCAGAGATAATGGATGCCATCACCGCGTATTATGAAAAAATGGAGGCCGAGGCGCTTGAAGAAGATGCCTTTGCTGAGCAGCTGGATGAAACAAGCGCCCCTGCACCTCTTCTCGAGCCCATATTCCCCGTACTTACTGAAATACCTCCCGAGCTGCTCGAAGTGTTCATGATGGAGGCCGAAGATCACTTTAAAAACATCTCTACTTTTCTTTCGTCCCTGAAGCAGAACCCCGATCAAAAGGACATCATTCAGAGCCTTCGACGCAGCGTCCATACGCTCAAGGGTTCGGCTGGAGCCGTCGGGTTCCGCGTCATATCGACGCTTGCCCACCGCATGGAGGACCTGCTTGACCGGCTTTTTGAAGGGGCGCGGGTGCTGGATCAGAATATACTCGAACTGCTCACGACATCTGCTGAAGCCCTTGAGGATCTGGCCTCCAACACGGCAAACGACAGCTTTGTGCAGAGCCTCTACGAAAAATATACGCGGCTGCTTCAGTCAGAGGAACAAAAAACAACTCCATCAGAGAAAAAACCTGAAAAAAGGCAGGCTGCGCCCGTTGAACCAGCACAACCTGTTGCGGCGCAGGTGCAGGCAGCAGCTGTGCCGCAGGCCCCTGGTAAACCCGAAGACATGGTGCGCATCGGCATGGAGCGTATCGATGAGATCATGCGGCTCATGGGTGAACTTGTCATCAGCAGAAGCTCCATTGAACAATATATCACGGATCTCACCAACAGGGTCGAAAACATGGCGCCGACCATCGAGCGCCTGAAAAAAGTCTCCGAGCGTCTGGAGACGGAGTATGAAATAAGCTCCCTTGGCGATGGCCTGGCCACCCGGCGCGGCAAGACAATGTCGGGTGGGCGCACAGCGATGCCGGTTTTTACCGAACATGATTTTGACGAGCTTGAGCTTGACCGTTATACCGAATTTCATCATCTGCTGCGTCAGCTCTCCGAAACGATCGCCGACATCAAGCTGATCAACACCGATTTGGCCAACGTGACCAGCGACTTTGAAAGCATGTCACACCTGCAGGGACGGCTCTCCAGCGACATGCAGGACAAGCTCATGAAAATCCGCATGATGCCGCTGTCATCCATTTCGGCGCGCATGCGCCAGATAGTACGCGTGATCGCTCTGGCGCAAAACAAATTTGTCGATATGGTGATCGAAGGCGAGCAGATGGAAATTGACAAAAAAGTGCTCGACAGCATGATTGATCCTCTCATGCACATCCTGCGCAACAATGTCGACCATGGCATCGAACCCCCCGATGAGCGCAAGGCCAAGGGCAAACCCGAACGGGGTATCATCCGACTTCGCGCATACTACGCGGGCAACAAAATAGTGCTTGCCATCAGCGATGATGGCAAAGGCCTTGATGCCGACACAATCCGCCGCAAGGCTATTTCCGCCGGTTATATCGATGAAGAAGGAGCAGCGCGGCTGACAAGTCAGGACATATTTCAATATGTGCTGCTGCCGAATTTCAGCACGGCTGAAAAAATAAGCGAGTTCTCCGGACGCGGCGTCGGCATGGATGTGGTAAAAACACAGGTGACCAGCCTTCAGGGAACCGTTGAAATCGAATCTGTCAAGGGCCAGGGCACACTGGTCATCATACGCCTGCCCATGTCGCTTGCCGTAACGCGATCCCTGCTGATGAAATCCTACAATAATACTTTTGCAGTTCCCCTGGGGTTCATCAAGCAGGTTTTGCGCCTTGAGCCCGGCGAAATAGAGCAGACCAGAGACGGTGGGATCGTGCATGTTGACGACATTCCCTACCCGCTTCTTCGTCTTGGCGATGTCCTGGGGCTGCCACGGCCGCCCGACTATGAAGAGTCCCAAACACCGCTGGTGCTGCTTCTGGATATCGGCGCACAATATATTGCCATGACCATTGACGAACTGCTGGGCGAACGTGAAATCGTGGTTAAAAATCTCGGTACACACCTGCGGCGAGTACCCGGCATTGCAGGGGCGACTCTTCTTGGCGATGGTTCGGTCGTGCTGATTCTCAATCCGCTTGATCTTGCCTCGCTGCAGGCTCAGAACAAGGGGGTGATTCGGACCCTTGCAGCACAGGAAAAGGCCCCTGCTGAAAAAATGCTGTCGGTGCTCATCGCAGACGATTCCGTCAGCATGCGCATGATCATGACGAACTTCATAAAAAGTTCAGGGTGGCTTCCCATAACGGCAAAAGACGGCGTTGAGGCGCTGGAAATGCTTCAGTCCGTTTCTCAGCTTCCCGATATCATTCTGCTCGACGTTGAGATGCCCCGCATGGACGGCTATGAACTGCTGTCTCGCCTCAAAAGCAATGCTGTCCACAGAGACATTCCCGTTGTGATGATTACGTCGCGATCAAGCGAAAAGCATCGCATGAAAGCCCTTGAAATGGGCGCAGCTGATTATGTTATAAAGCCCTACCAGGATGACATGCTGCGCAATCTTAT
>CAYNVA010000472.1:0-2820 GCA_964400575.1 uncultured Thermodesulfobacteriota bacterium
GAAAACAATTTAATGAATTGTGTCGGGTTTCTTTCTGATCCCTGCATGGGCGGTGGTAGTATAATTATGTCAGCGGCTTATTTGACCAGAAAATCAGGCCCGGTCTCTGAAGCCGATGACCCGTATGTAGCTGCAAACGGAATCTGCAAAGACAATTTAACAGAGCAGGCATATATAACAGATCTCCGCCTGCTGCCCAATGACATGAACAGTATCAAGCAGGCCATTATTGACTATGGCGCTTTATCCATGGCTTTTTTCTGGGACCCTGCTTTCTATAACAGCTCAGACTATACCTATTATTATACCGGCACCTCCACCAACCATGTCGTCGTGCTCGCCGGATGGGATGATACGAAAGTGACTGCAGGCGGCACAGGGGCATGGATTGTAAAAAACAGCTGGGGAACGGGCTGGGGAGACAGCGGCTATTTCTATATTTCCTATAACGATACAACAGTCAACCAGGGTGTGGGATATTTCCCTGAAAGATTAGACTATGATCCAGGTTCGAAACTTTACTATTATGATACAGTAGGCTGGATAGGAAATTATGGATTCGGCAACAGCATTGCCTATGGTCTCACGAAATTTACTGCAACGCGGAGCGAATATCTTTATAAGGTTGGAACGTATGTGGTTGGCAGTAATGCCACCATTGATATTGAAATATATGGTCATTTTGATGGTACGAACCTTTCAGCTTTATCTGGCAGCCTTACCGGTCAATCGTGCACCCTGCCGGGATATTATACCTTTACGCTGCCTTCGCCGGTAAGCCTGACAAACGGGGATAATTTTTATATAAAGGTAAAATATACGACACCTTCTTATACGTACCCTATACCTATCGAAGCGGCATATTCGGGTCATTCAAATCCCGTTATTGAAACAGGGAAAAACTGGATAAGCATGGATGGATTAACATGGTATTCTTTTGGAGGAGGCACAACTGCCCCTTATGACCTGTGCATAAAAGGCTATACAAGCACTGCAAGTCCGCCGACGACCACGACAACCATTGGCGGCACGACGACCACGACAACCATTCCCGGCACGACGACCTCAGTCATTCCCTCTACAACCACTTCAACCGGAGGCGGCTCGACAACAACAACGGCACCGGGAGGTGCGACGACGACAACGTCTGTTTCCTCCAGCAGCACGACAACAAGTATCGCCGCCGCAACCACCACGACAACTACTGGTGGCGGGTGCCCTGCCAAGAAGGTGCTGGGGGCGGACAATCCGAAGCTTGAAAATCTGCGGGCATTCCGTGACGGCAGACTTGCCCAGAGTGCTGTCGGCCGGAAGGCAATACAAATTTATTACACCAATGCCGGCAGCATCAATGCCGCGCTTGACCGCAGCCCGGCTCTAAGGGCAGCGGCACGCAGCGTGCTTGAAGTGATTGCGCCGATGGCGGGGCGGAAGGAAGAATAGGTGTCTGGGTTTGTAGGGGCGACCGGCCTGTCGCCCCTACTGAGGCATCATACAGGCCTGACTACTGCATATTGTGGCCAGGCCTTTTTTTTAAACCACACATTAGCGTGTTATGACTTGCGAACTGCATCATCACTTGATTGGGCTTGGATTCGCCTGGTAATGTGCGCTATTAAGATAAATTAAATCCACGGGTCCATAGCTGCATGTGCACATCCACTATCTTACCGCCATACGCCTTTGTTTAAAGCTTATATTTTTTCTTTCGACCTTTGCAACTGGACAATGCAGGGCTCTTTGCATATACTGCAGGCAGCAAAAAAAACCTTATGAAAAAGAATTTTCCATATATCCTTCTTGGCGCCGCCTGCGTTTTTGTTTTTACAGGTTGCGCCGGGACGCAGGAGCGATTTGCGCTGACAGTTGCGCATGTCAATGACACGCACGGGCACCTTGATCCTGCGGCGCTGTCCTTTGAGCTGGATACTGTCACGACCCGCACTGAGGCTGCCGGTTTTCCGCGCCTTGCGGCATGCGTGAAAGATCTGCGGGGCAGACATGAGAACCTGCTTTTCCTTCATGCCGGAGATGTGTTTCAGGGAACGCTTTATTTTACAAAATTCGGGGGCCTTGCCGATGGCGCCCTGTTGAACCTTATGGGCCTTGACGTTTTGGCGCCCGGCAACCATGAGTTTGACAAGGGGCCAAAGGCGCTTGCCGACTTTGCCGCACGCGCGGATTTCAGCATCGTGGCGGCAAATATCGACGCCTCGCTGGAGCCGCTGCTTCGAGACCGCATAAAGCCCTATATCATTAAAGATATCGGCGGACGGAAGGTGGGCATCATTGGGCTCACAACGCCCGATACGCCGCAGCTTTCTCATCCCGGAGACAGGATCACCTTCCGCGACCCGGAGCAGTCTGCGCGGTCGGCAATCAACGCGCTTATTGTGCAGGGCGTGCACGTCATCATCATTGTTTCCCATCTCGGGTACAAAAACGATGTCGGGCTTGCATCCCGGCTTCCCGAGATCGACATGATTGCAGGCGGGCATACCCATACGCTTCTTGGTGATTTCAGCGCTCTTGGTTTTGAAAGTGCGGGGCCATACCCGACGGTCTGTAAAAATGCCGACAATGCCACCGTGCTTGTCGCGCAGGCAGGAGACTGGGCCAGGGTTGCGGGCGTTCTGACGGTTTCTTTTGATTGTGAGGGAAGGGTTGCGGCATGGTCTGGTGAGCCCGTGATGCCAGTGGGCACTGTGTTTATGCAGGAGAACAGCGCAGGCGACTGGGCTCCTGTTGATGCAGCAAAGATTGACAGGATACGGAAGAGTCCCGGCATTGTCTGCATTGATGAAGACGCACCTGCACGCA
>CAYNVA010000473.1:0-5196 GCA_964400575.1 uncultured Thermodesulfobacteriota bacterium
GGTTTCAAACCTGTCTTTCCGATGGGTTGCCCGTAGGGGAGGGGTTTATCCCCTCCCGCGGGCGGGCATAAAGCCCGCCCCTACGATGAAATAATAAAATAAGCATGTAACAACAGGCTATTTAAATTAATCTTATTTTTCATACTGATGAGGAATACAGCATGAGAGCGAAAAGTCGGATGATTTTTGTACTGGCGCTTGCCATAGTCGTATGCGCGTTTTTAACCCGCACTGCCCGGGCTGAAAACGAACTCGTCTCGCCCGATGTCTATGGCCGGTTTCAGGCCCTGGGCGCTGATCTCTCCCGCGACACGCAGGGGATAGACGGGCTTCTGTCCCGCGCAAAGCACAAAAAGGGCGCAGCCTCACTATCCCGGGCAGAGCTTGCCGAGTTCCGGGCGCTGCGCACAAGCATAACCGGCAGGCAGCGCGAAATGATGGCCAGGCTCCGTGACATGGAGCAGTCGCTCATAGCCAATGGCGCTGATCCCCTGTTTCTGGAGCGCCACCGCAAAATGACTGAAGATATCAAAGACCGGTTCGCCGATCTTGCCGACCGGCTCAGCCGCGAAGACCTGGATGATCTGGCTGAAAACGGTATCCGGTCCATCATGAAGGGGAAGCGCAAGGCCGGCGGCAAAAAAGATATAGCTCCGAATAAGCTCCGCGCTCAGAAATCTTCACCCCAGACTCTTCCCAATCGTTCGCCGGTGAGAAAATCAAATATTGATGAAGTCTGGGGCCCCCGGAAGGAAGAGCTTAAAGACGCCCCGCCCAAAATGTTTCCCCGCACAGATGGCAAACTCGGGCTTCTGCAAAAAAACGGTATCTATCAACTGGTCAAATTTGAACTTGCTGAGAGCACCCAATCTCTCCCCCTTGCCAAGTCAGATGTAGGGTGGGCTGCGCCCACCAATAATCCAAAATCCGCATTCCAAAATCAAAAATTATCTGATTCCGGTATTCTTGTTTCTCTCCCCCTTGCCAAGGGTGAGCCGGAGGAGGTCCATAAAAACTCCCCTCGCCCCTTCGGGGGAGAGGGTCAGGGTGAGGGGGCATTTTTAAACTCCGAACGGGCGTATGGCAATACGCCCCTACAGCAGCCTCCGCAATGTGCATTTCAAGGGCACGGCATGCCATGCCCCTACGCATTTTCCAATACGGAATTCCTGAATTTCTCAATTCCTGAATTCCTGAATTTTCAATCCGCAATCCAAAATCCGCAATCACCATTTATTAACATCCCTCGCCCCTTCGGGGGAGAGGGCCGGGGTGAGGGGGTTGTTTTTCAATCCACAATCCACAATCCAAAATCCAAAATCCAAATCTCCCCCATCGCCGCCTGGGACCTTGACCTCCCCCAGTCCGTGCGGCCTGTCATGGTGGCTGGCCTGGGCGATATTGCAGGGCTTCTGTCGCAGGCAACCATGCAGGCCACAGAGCCGCCTGTTGAGAATGACTCACTCGAAGACGGCATCGATGTGGTCTTCAGCCCCGAGATCAAGGCCCTTGCCGACTCCCTTGGTAAAGACCCCATAAAAATGTATGACTATGTGAAGAACACAATCGCCTATCAGCCCTACTGGGGCAGCCTCAAAGGAGCACGGCAGACGCTTCTTGAAAAGCAGGGCAATGACTGCGATCAGGCAAGTTTGCTGATATCTCTTTTGCGCTACTCCGGCTACCCGGCACGCTATGGCCAGGCCCTTGTCACGGTTGACATCGAGCGGGCAAAGAGCTGGCTTGGCGTGCAGCAGGATGATCTCGTTGGCTATCTGCTGGCAAGTGCGCATGTGCCAGAGGTGAAGGATCTGTATAGCGGATCGCGCATCGTACAGGCGCAGTTCAGACATATCTATGCCGAGGTCTATCTTGCCTATGAAAACTACCGCGGTCAAATCCGCCCCAACGGCGGTCAGAAGCTCTGGGTGCCGCTGTCTCCCGCCTTCAAGAAAGAGCTGCGCACGCCGGGCGCGGTGGTGCCCTTTGATACCGCTGGTTTTCTGCAGGGCCTGCAGGATAATGCCACCTATAATGCCGATGGCGCCCTTACCGGAATCGATAAAAACTATATCCGGCAGCAGACCGATGCCTACGCAGCCCAGATTCAGGCCTTTATCGACAGCCAGAACCCCGCTATGACCATGAAGCAGTTCTACGGCTACTCATCCATTGTAACCGAAAACTATCCCATCCTGCCCATTACCCTGCCGTTTAAATCAGAGGAGCCGATAACGTTTAGTAAAATTGAAGATAGCATGAAGCTGCATCACCGCGTGCAGGTGCAGTTGTCCTACTGGAACGTTGACCTGGATGAAGAGCTCGAAACGCTTGAGATAAACTATACCGCCCCGACGGCCCTGGTTGCGGGCAAGCCACTGACCCTGTCCTACCGGCCCGCAACTGCTCAAGATGTCGCGATGCTGGAGAAATACGACGGCAATCTCTTTGGCACGCCTCTCTGCCTTATTCATATGTATCCGCAGCTCAAGCTTGGCGGGGTTGTGGTGGATCAGAATGTGGGCAGGGATGCTGAAATCTCCATGGGTTTGGAAGAAACCCTGCGCGTGAAAATGCTCCAGCCCGGAGAAGCCGACTTCGGGTGGTCCACGAGGCAGAACGACTACAATATTACCGTGGGCGACCATATAGCCATTGTGCCGGGCCTGGGCTTTATGCCCAAAGATCAGCTGCAGGAGAGCGTGCAGCGTTTGTCGCAGGCGGTAACCGATGGCGCGCAGGATATCGACCGGCTTCTGGGCGAACAGCTGCACCTGACCGCCAGCACCTACTATTATCAGACCGATACCTGGTACAATCTTATAGCAAAACAGGCAGGTGTGCGGTGGTTCCGCAATCCATCGGATCTGATAGTTTCCCGGCACCTGACGGTTGACTGGTTCCTGGGTATGATTCCCGTTGCCGTCAAGGAATCGACGATTATTATCGACGCCCCCGGCAACCGGTTTCAGGCACTGCCCGAGCAGGGCGACTGGAAGAACCGCGTGGCGTTTTTAAAGACCGCAGGGCTTTACGGCTCCATCATGGAGCATACGGTGCTGCAGGAGCTGTTTCAGCAGAACGCCGTGTCAGGTGTTAAGCTTTTAAATGCCGCTGTAGACAATGGCACGGCAATCTATGAGATAAACCCGCAGATGACGCCCGAACAGCAGAATGCCGTGCTGGACAAGCTGAACCTGTCGGCAGAAACCATAAAAATAATTCAGCGCGAGATCGATCCGAAGCTGGGCCAGACCGTGCTTGCGCCGGCAAACGACATAAGCATGGGCAATTACCGCGGCGCCGCCATCATCTCAAGCACACCTCCCGATAACCCCATGGGCGCTTACCGTGAAGGCTATCTCATAGCCCGGGCTGCCGACGGCGGGCAGATTACAGATATGATCCGCATACTGCTCAACGGTTTTGTGAATCCAGATCAGACAGACTGGCTGCTGTTTCAAAAGACGGCGGAAGGCGCAGTCAGCTCCATCATCACCAATTCCAATGATATCCGCGACGGCCACCTTCAGGTGCGCGAAATGCTCAACGGCGTAACGGGCATGGCCATGAGCTGGTACATGTGCATGGCGCAGGCCTCTGCCTCAGCACTGCACAGCCTGCAAACCATCGGTGCAATCAATACCAGCGTGAATGGCATGGATGATTTTATGGGAGGCATGTGGGTTGTTTATATAGATTTTGAAGGCAACAGGCTTTACGATTTTGAAGAAGACAATGGCACCCGCACGGCAAAGTACGTTGTGCTTGATATGATGGGGCAGGGCAGGGCCGGCAAGAATGCTGCCTGCAGCATGAGCTTCCGTGGCGAACCATTTCCTGCCGACAACGTAACCTTAACCAACGGCCAGGGCGTTGGCACATTTACCTTTAAGCTGCCCCCTGTCGATCCGCCGCCAGCGGAAGGCGAGCAGATAATTGCTAATCTTTCGATCACCTCGCCTTCAGGTATGGCTGTAACCACACAGGGCGCATTCCTTTTAGGCTGCGGCATAAAAGGGCTGTATCCGGCAGATGATACCCCGTTGCCCGTTAAGCCCGGTAATACTGTTGAAATCAAAGCAGATGTCTTGTGGGAAAATCTGGAAATTGAATGGACCTATGAGCTTGTGCATAAGAAAAAAGGCGACGTGCATGTTGATGTTGAAATCGATAAGCACAGCTTCTATATAACAGCAGCTGATGATAGCGGTATCGGCTATGTGCTGCTTACGGCCAAAGACCCCCGAAATCCGGATTGTTACAAACAGATAGTCGTGCCTGTCGGCTGCGACAGCTGCACCGTATGCCGCCAGCCCGGTAAATGCGATCCTGCAGTTGCCTGCATCGACAATCGGTTCAGTCTTGGCAAAGCAGCCTCCGGCAAAACCGCAGGCGATATATTTCTGGTGTCCGACACGCTCTCTCCGGATCTTGCAACACCTAAGGGTCTTATCGCATCTGCTTTGTCCCCCGATGTTGAGATCATATATCGCAACGGAGCGCCGCGCCAGGTGTCGGCGCCCGGGACCTTTGTCGACATTAAAACAGTGTCCGACTACGGCTATGAGCTGCGGTTTTATGCGCCTTCTGATAAGGGCGAGAAGGCAGGCGGGCTGTATAGGATTTCTCCGAGCGCCCAGCCGCTGAATTTCTGGCGAGTTGAAAATCCCGATGCCTCACCCACAGTCTTCAACAGGCTCAATTTAACTGAAAACACTGACGGAGCTGTTCGTACCTTTGAATATGCATTCAATGCTGCATCGAGCACATGGACCCTTGTTAAGGCAGGAGGCGCGCAGATAATCTCCCGGCAGGAAATAGGGGACAGTGCCACGAAGAACCTGACGGTGATTGAGACCGTGCAGGCTGCAGGCAGCCCGGCAGCCTCACGTTCAAAAACTGTCACCCACAGCTTTGCCTGGGGCAGTGAAGTGATTGAGCGAGTTGAAGACCCCGACGCTACAGCGCTTATCTCTACCATGACCTATTATGAAAACATCGCTGATACGGGCAACTACAGGCATTTGAAGTCCCGCGTCAACTCCGATGGCTCACAGGTAAGCTACGAGTACGACAGTCTTGGCCGCAAAAAGAAGGAAACGCAAAGCTATCTTGACGGCGCTTCCAGCCGCGTTACAACGTATGACTATGCGCCGGTCGGCTCGGGCGATACGAATGCTCTGCGCGACAAAT
>CAYNVA010000474.1:0-17206 GCA_964400575.1 uncultured Thermodesulfobacteriota bacterium
TCGATGCGGTCTTTCTCCGACAGAATCATGGCGCGCTCGACCATGTTTTCAAGCTCGCGGATATTGCCGGGCCACGGGTAGGCAAGCAGCAGCCGCATGGCCGCGGGCGTGGCGGCCCGGCAGGCAAGGTTATGACTCTTATTATATTTGGCAATAAAGTGCTCCACCAGCAGGGGGATGTCCTCCAGCCGCTCGCGCAGCGGCGGCAGATGAATGGGCAGCACATTCAGGCGATAGTAGAGGTCTTCGCGAAAGGCGCTCCGCTCAACCTCGGCCAACAGGTCCTTTGCCGTAGCCGCGATCACGCGCACATCAACCGCAATGGAGCGCTCTTCTCCCACCCGCCGGACCTCGCCCTCCTGCAGCGCCCGAATAAGCTTTACCTGCAGGTTAAGCGGTATATCGCCGATTTCATCCAGAAAGAGCGTGCCCCCGTCAGCCTCTTCAAAAAAGCCCTTGCGATCCTGAATAGCGCCGGTGAACGACCCCTTTTTGTGGCCGAACAACTCGCTCTCCAGCAGACTCTCAGGTATGGCGCCGCAGTTGATGCCAAGAAAGGTGCGGTCTTTGCGGGGGCTTGTCTGGTGGATGGCCCGCGCTACAAGCTCCTTGCCCGTGCCCGATTCGCCCGTGATGAGCACCGAGCTTTTGAATGCCGACACTTTAGTGATGAGCTGGCAGATGTCCTGCATCTGCGGACTCTTGCCGATAAGATTGTCAAAGCCGTATTGCTGCCCGAGCTGGCTCCGGAGCTGGCTGTTTTCTTTTTTCAGCCGCTCGCGCTCTTCGGCTTTTTTCAGCACCAGAAGTATTTCAGCCGGCTTGAAGGGTTTTGAGATGTAGTCGTAGGCCCCGAGCTGCATGGTCTCGATGGCAAGGTCCATGGTGCCGTAGGCTGACATGGTAATAATGCTAGCGGTTACCGTGCGACCGGCGACCTGCTTTAAAAATTCAATACCGTCCATATTCGGCATGCGCAGATCGCAGAGTATGATGTCGAAATCCTGCTGCTCAAGAAGAGCAAGGCCCGCCTGGCCGTCGGCGGCAAGGTAGACTTCGTAGCCTTCCTTGCTCAGCATCGAGCGCAGCAGGTGCCGCAGGTTTTCCTCGTCATCAATGACGAGCAATCTCTTCTGTTGTGTCATGATCTCCCCTGTGCAATTTGATATGCGGGCGCTGCCACTGTTGGCGCAGGCAGAACTGCGCTTGAGCCAGGCCTATGGTAAAATGGATTCGGCTGCCGGCGTCACGGCGCCGCCACGGGAAAATGTATGGTAAAGGTTGTTCCCTGGCCCGGCTCGCTTGCAACGGTTATAGAGCCTTCCATCACCTCGACAATGCGGTGCACGTTTGAAAGCCCAAGCCCCGTGCCTTTATCTCTGGTTGTGAAAAAAGGATCGAAAACTTTCCCCTGATGCTCAGGCGCAATGCCGTGGCCTGTGTCGGCCACCGCAAGACGAATTCTATCTGCATTGTGGCCGGGGTCAAGCGCCGTTGTGATCGTCAGCGTGCCGCCGGAGCCGGCCATGGCATCGCAGGCATTCAGCGCAAGATTTAAAAGCATCTGCCCCAGCAGCCGGTCATTGCCCCGGACAGCAGGCAGCCCGTCGGCCAGATCCTGCACGATTTTGATAGTTTTGAACTCAGGGTGGCAGGAAATCATAGCGCAGGTGTCGTGCACAATATCGTTGAGCTGCAGCTGAACGATTTCCCGGGATGAAGGCTGGGCGAAATCCAGCAGATCGCCGATAGTGTTTTTCATTCGCTCGGTTTCATGCTCCATACGATTGAGGTAATCGGCGCGTTCGGCATCGGTGGCATCGGGAGAGCGCAGCAGGTGGATATACCCGAGTATGATGCCCACAGGGTTTCCCACCTCATGGGCGATGCCCGCTGCCAGGCGGCCAACCGAGGCGAGCTTTTCCGTCTGGATGATTTCCCGCTGGGCCAGCTTCAGCTGCACGTTCTTTTCCTCCAGAGCCTGCATCTGCCCCCGCAGCCGCTCGCGCTCAATCTTGAGATTGTCGGCCAGGGATTTCAGGGCTGAGGAAAGCTTCTGCAGTTCATTGCCGCCGGACAGGAACAGCGGCAGGCCGCTCAGGTTTTCTTCGGCAATGCCTTCGGTCTGCCTGATGAGGCGCTGCATCGGGCTCACCAGGTAGCGGCTAAAAAGCAGGAATCCGGTGATAATCAGAATGACGGCGCTGGTAATGATATACAGGACAATCAGCGTGCAGGCATGCTTCATGCTGCGGTGAATATCCTGGAGCGGCAGCACGGCTTTCAGCGCCCCCACGGGCTTGCCGGCAATGCGCAGGGGAGCGGCTGCAACAAGGCGTGGCCCGGTTGCAGCAAAGCGGTTTTCGATGCGCGTGAAGAGCGATCCGGTTGAAAGCGCCCGGACTATATCGCCGTCAAACAACGGGCGTCCGCCCAGACCCGGCGATGCGGCGATTACCTTGCTGTCATTGTTAACCAGAAGGATCTCGGTGCAGATGCCGGCATCGATATGGCGCTTGAACAGCCCCTGCAGGCTAGCTCCGACTGAAGGCGAATCCAGAGGCCCTGCATCCTTCTCAAGCATATGGGCCGCACCGGCCTCGATAGCGGCAAAAACAGCCCTGCCTGAAAGCGCGCCCTCTCTGAGCAGCTCTTTCTCCATGACGCGGTACACCACAAAGCTTATGAGTGCTGCCGAAAGCACCATGAGCAGGCAGAGATTCCAGAAAATGGTTGTGCGCAGGCTGACGTGCATGATTAGAATTTTAGATTTTAGATTTTAGATTTTGCCGCACACCCGCTGCTGCACGACACTCTTTTTCCCGCATAACAGTTGCTCCCCGTGGTTTAAATAGATGAGTGCTGCGCCTGTTTTCTGCTTTCCCAGAAGGCTTTAGGCCCCAGCCCGGCATCTTGCCCAAAAAGCGCTGCACGTTACATGTTGTCTATTCCGCAATCGGCAATCCAAAACCCAAAATGTTTTTACCATCTTCCAAGCGTCACATACCAGCGCAGCAGCCCGTGGCCGAAAAGCAGCGAGCAGACCGCACCCAGGGACAGAAACGGCCCGAACGGCACAGCGTATTTCAAATCTTTTCCCTTGAGCAGCATGACGGTGACGCCGATGATACTTCCGACAAAAGAGCCCACCACCAGCGCGATGAGAGCTCCTTTCCACCCGAGAAATGCGCCGATCATGGCAAGCAGCTTGATGTCACCGCCGCCCATGCCCTCCTTTTTCATGAGAAAAAAATATCCTGCCGCAACACCATACAAAACGCCGCCACCCACGAGAATGCCGATGGCTGATTCAAGCGGCGTGGTCCAGGGCACGACAAATGAACACAAAAAACACAGCGGTATGCCCGGAAGGCTGATGATATCGGGGATGATCTGCAGCTGCAGGTCGATGAAGGTGATGATGATGAGCGCGGCGCAGAACAAAAAGCTCAGCCCCAGGGCCGCGGTCAGGCCATACCAGCAGTACAGCCCCGGGAGCAGTACAGCCGTGAGCAGCTCAACGACAAAATACCGGAAGGCAATAGGCGCCCTGCAATGTCGGCACCGGCCCCCCAGTATGATATAGCTCAGAAGCGGAATATTGTCGTAGAAAGCAATGGGCTTTTTGCACGTCGGGCAGTGCGATGGCGGCATGACAACGGAGATCTTTTCGGGTATGCGCACAATGCACACGTTGAGGAAGCTTCCAACAATGCTTCCAAAAAGAAAAAGCACCAGCAGAATAAAACCTTCAACCATAGAAGCCGCCGAGACAGTTGATAATATTGTTTATATACCTGTTATGGTTTTTTATACCCTTTTCTAAGTTTTTTGGGAACCTAAATCAATACGCCGGAAAATCCATGGGGCTTGTGGCGGGACAGCATTAAGAGCCTCTCCCATGAGGGGCCCGGCATCGCTTTTTCAGGCACCGTGCTCACTGGTAGCGGCTGGTTTTGATGGATCGTCTTTTGTTCGCACGGCCTGAAATGCGCTCACCTAATGAGACAGGTTCTAAGCCGAAGGAAACTGTCAGGGGAAAAAAATGGCGGAGAGAGAGGGATTCGAACCCTCGATACGCTTTAAAGGCGTATACTCGCTTAGCAGGCGAGCGCCTTCGACCTACTCGGCCATCTCTCCGCGATGAAGACTGTAAAAGCCCCTTACGTGCTTATGCGTTTTAAAGGGAGCTTTTCCGGCGACTTACAATGTGGCGGAGGGAGTAGGATTCGAACCCACGGACGTTTCCGTCAACGGTTTTCAAGACCGCCGCCTTAAACCACTCGGCCATCCCTCCGAGGTTTGAAAAACTACCATTATCGGGCAGTACAGTCAAGTGCCGTTTTTCCCGGCGCTCATCGGGCTGCAGGCCAAAGCGACAGCATTTACGGGGGGTTATCCTATTTTTTCGAGCCCGCCCATATAGGGCCGCAGCACTCCGGGAACGATAATCGAGCCGTCGGGCTGCTGGTAGTTTTCAAGGACCGCGACAAAGGTTCTCCCGACGGCAAGACCCGAGCCGTTGAGCGTATGGGCAAACCCGACCTTTTTCGTGTCGGCCCTGCGATAGCGGATGCTGGCGCGGCGCGCCTGGAAATCACCGAAATTGCTGCATGAAGAAATCTCGCGGTACAGGTTCTGCCCCGGCAGCCAGACTTCGATGTCATAGGTTTTAGTGGATGAAAACCCGAGATCTCCCGTGCACAGGCATGAGACGCGGTAGTGAATGTTGAGGCGCCGTAAAACCTCTTCGGCGTTCAAGAGCAGGCTTTCAAGTTCATCGGAGGAGCTTTCGGGCTTTGCAAATTTCACCAGCTCCACCTTGTTGAACTGGTGCTGCCGAATGAGACCCCGGGTATCTTTGCCGTAGGAGCCTGCCTCGCTCCTGAAGCAGGGCGTGTAGGAAACATACTTGATCGGCAGCTCCTCACCCGCCAGTATTTCCCCTGCGTGAATATTGGTAACGGGCACTTCGGCTGTTGGAATAAGAAAATAGTCGGTATTCTGAATTTTGAAAAGGTCTGCCTCGAATTTGGGCAGCTGGCCCGTGCCGGTCATTGACTGGCGGTTCACCATCAGGGGCGGCAGCACCTCGGTATAGCCATGGCTGCCCGTATGCAGGTCGAGCATGAAATTGATGAGCGCCCGCTCAAGACGGGCGCCTGCGCCTTTGTAGAGACTGAACCGGGCGCCGGCGATTTTTACCGCCCGCTCAAAGTCAAGTATGCCCAGCTGCTCCCCCAGCTCGAAGTGTTGTTTGGGCTCGAAGGAAAACTGCGGCTTCTCCCCCCAGGTGCGCACAACGGGATTGTCCTCGGCCGAAACCCCCACGGGTGTGGTATCGCTCGGGAGATTGGGTATGGTCATGAGCAGGGCTTCCTGCTCACCTTCGACCTTCTTCAGCCCTTCCTCGAGATTTTTGATTTCGTTTGAAATTTCTTTCAGCTGGCCGAACCGCTCGGGCTGCACCGCCTGCTTCTGCTTTTTGGCAGCGGCTATCTCATCGGATGCCCGGTTGCGCTCGGCCCGCAGGTTTTCAAGCCGGTGCAGCTGCTCGCGGCGCTGCACGTCCAGGGCCAGCAGCTCGTCAAGCCCTGTTATGGCCCCGCCCCGGGTCGAAAGCTTTTGCTGTACGGCTTCTGCATTGTCGCGTACAAACCTGATGTCAAGCATGAGTCTGTATAACCTCTCTGATTATATGCTGCCAGTCAGCTTGCCCGCATGCAAGCTAGTTACTTTTCAGCCACTTCTGAAACTGGCGAAAGCCATTTTCCTTCCACTGCGGGCTGTGTACGTCTATGAGAAACTCGGTGTACAGCCCGTCCAGTAGTATATTGAGCGCTTCGATGCTCATAATGCGGCCGAAAAAAAGCTCGTCCTTGTCAGCGGCTTTGGGCATGTCGATCTTGAGGCCCGCAAGTTCCATGCGATCGCCCCGCAGGGTGAAGGTCCAGGTGCTTTCACCGCGCTCGATGCGCAGCCGCACCTCGCGAGCCTTCTTGCCCGCCCGCACCGCGAGCTTTATGTCCTGGTTGGTGAAATCATCGCCGGTATAGGAGACGCTGTTGGGAGGGGCGGCCCGGTCGTCTTCCATGACGATCTTGCCGTCTATCCAGAGGAAGAAAGTCTCGCCCGAGGCCATCTCCATCTTGCCTGCGCGCTGGTCGCTTTTATAGCAGAGCCAGGTGAGAAAATCACGGCCGAAGGTGTTCTGTTTGCGGATGGCCTCGTCATTCATTGGTAAAGCTCACTGAAGGGAAATGGATTTCAAGGCCGGGATGCTTCTCAGCGGCAACGCCCGCCAGATCATAGGGCAGCAGCCTGCCAAGCTTGAGGCCGAAGGCGCGGAGAAACCAGCCCACGAATTCCTCGTTTGCCGCAGCGCTGGTGGAAAAGAAGAGCACCTGGTTTGTCACCGTGTTCCAGCACACATCAAAAAGCGTTGGCGCGGGCAGCGACTTTTTTACCAGCTCCTGCCGCACCTGTTCCTTGAGAAGATCCCGGTCTTTTTTCCGGAGCTGCTCAAGGCCCGTGCCTTTTTTGTATTTGATCTCTTCTCGAAGCAGGGCCGCTTTCATGGCAAGGCCCGGCACGCGGCGCACATCGATGCGCAGGGAGAATGCAAAGTAGGGCTCTTTTGAGAAATGCAGGTCGTCGAAAAACGTGGAGGCCATGTTCTCGGCAGACACCCACCCGGCGGACTTTTCGTTCAGGGTTCCGGCCTCGATTTCGCGGAAGGAAAACTCCTTGAGCTTCTGAAGGGCAAACTCCTTCACCCGCTCGGGCGGGTCATCGATTAAGCGGTAGCGAACATAGCTTGCAGAGCCGGTATAGAGGCCCATAGATATCTCCAAAATGTCGTTTCAAAACAGCTTTCTTTTATACCTTCACGGCAGGCAAATGGCAAGAACAAAGCTGATCGCAGGCCAATCTGCCGGCAATGAGCTTACTGCTTGAAAACTTGCTCTTTTCTTCCTTTGCATGATATAGCTTCTACTGTTTTTTACGATAATGCTTTGCTGATAATTGGTAATTAAAATGAGCACCGAAGCCGATGCCAGAATAGTGATTAACAAACTGCTGGAAAATGCAGGCT
Organism: uncultured Thermodesulfobacteriota bacterium; assembly: GCA_964400575.1. Taxonomy (GTDB): domain Bacteria; phylum Desulfobacterota; class WTBG01; order CAIYCZ01; family CAIRTM01; genus CAIWCT01. The sequence goes on from CAYNVA010000474.1 coordinate 7,097, forward strand.
GGGAAATCACGAATAAAGCACAGGTTTCCACCGAGGAACCATCGACAGATGGGCGTGCGGATTATCTGCTGAAGGATTCCCGCAGTCGCCCCCTGGCGGTAGTCGAGGCAAAGCGTTTTGCGCTCGATCCATATTCAGCCAAGGAACAAGCCTGTGCCTATGCAAAGTCGCTGAATGCTCCGTTTGTCATTTTAAGCAACGGTCAGGAACACTATTTCTGGGATTATTTAGATGGCGATGCTCGCCCTGTTTTAGGGCTGCCTTCGCAAGCGGATCTCGAACGCCGGTGTAATGTCAAACTCCATCGCAAGGGCTCCTTAGAAGATTCACTGGCTATTATTCCTTATCCAAGCCGATTCGTTTTTAAAGGTGAAGATGTCGACACCCGCCCTTATCAGCTTAAATGCCTGCAAAAAGCCGATACCGCTTTGATAAGCGGTCGCCGCCGGATGCTTTTTGAGATGGCAACAGGTACAGGCAAAACGCTTACCATTGCCATGCTGATGAAACGATGGTTTCAGGCTGCTCTAATTTCCCGTGTTCTGTTTCTTGTAGACCGTATTGAACTTGCCAGACAGGCCAAAGAAACCTTTGACGATTATCTGCGCGACTGGCCTGCCGTGATTCTCTACGGCGGCAAGCGCAGCCTGGAAGGCCAGATAGTGGTAGGAACGCTTGACACCATAGCAGCACAGCTTGGCCCTAACGGTTTTGGCCATGCCTACTTTGATCTGGTTGTTACCGATGAGTGTCACCGTTCAATCTACAATACCCACCGCGCCACGCTCGGACATTTCGATGCCATTCACATCGGTTTGACTGCAACCCCCAACCCCGGAGAGCTGCACTGCATCAGCGAGCATGAATACCGGCTCGTGCGCAACACTTATATTTTTTTTGATTGCTGGGATGCCGCAAAAAAGGAAGGCCGCCCAACCTTTGAATACGGTATTCGACTTGCTATCAGTGACAAGCACCTTGCCGATTATCGCATTTATCATGCCGAGAGTACGCTCACCTATGAAGGCGCGCAGTGGGAAGGTGAGGAAATCAAGCCTGGCTCATGGGGCCGCGAGGTGGAGTCGGAAGACCGGCTCAAAACGATTATTCAAGAATACTATTCAGCAGATGCCGAAAGGGCTCTTGTACGCCCCCGAAAGACCATCGTTTTTGCCGTTTCCGAAAAACAGGCCTCCATTCTTGTTCGGCTGTTCAATAGACTTCTAACTGATGAGGATTGCCTGCGCATTGCGCAGCATATTAATCGCTCCCCATCACAGGTGCGACAGGATTTTGCCAAGCAGATCACCTGCTATACCAACAATGGCAATCCCAAGCCGATTATAGACCAATTTAAATATGACCCTTTGCCGCTTATTGCTGTTTCGGTTGATATGCTTGATACGGGATACGATCACAAGGAAGTGGAAAATCTGGTCATGCTGCGGCCCACTCAATCTGCCATCAAATACGCTCAGATGCGCGGTCGTGGCAGCCGCCTTTGCCCCCGTATCGGCAAGACAGAGTTTGTCATATATGATTTTGTCGGCAACAGTAAGCGCTTCAACGACCCGGGCGAGGCATATCAAAAGCCAAAACTTGTCGGCTCATCTCCCGACTCGAAGCCTGCCCGAACCGGTGATGCTGTGGACGCTGATACCTCAGGCTCAAAATCCGAAACAAATTATCCCGAGGGCGGAGAGCGGCGATTTTTAATTATTGCGGAAGGCTCTCTGGATGATGAAATTCGCGCCCGCGAAATCATACTTGTCGGCCCAGAAGGTCTTGCAATAGACCGGAAGACATACCGGGAAAAATGGGAAGAAAAAGTTGTTGAGCTGAGGCAAACCGATCCTGCAGTTGAAAAAATATTTAGGGGCGAGGAACTGTCCGATCAGGAATGGCAGGACCTTGCCCAGCGGCTCAACTCACCACGCTATTATTTTAATGAACAAACGCTTCGCCGGTCTTTTGAACAGCCTACCGGTTCGCTGTCAGATTTTATTCGTGTGGCTTTGGGACTTGATCGTTTTCTTACGCGCGATGAGCGCATTGAAAAGGTTTTCATCACCTGGGTGGCCGAACACTCAAGCAGCATCAACCCAGCGCAGGCACAGATGCTTCGCTTGCTAAAAGCCCGTGTCATAACCGGCGAAGAAATAACCATGCGCCTCTTCAGCCAGCCGCCATTTTCCCTTTGGGGCGGCCTTACTCGCATGGAACAGCTTTTTGGTAAGGAACAACTGCTGCAGATGGTAGATGAACTGAACTCTTTACTTGTTGCTTAAAAAGGAACTGCATGGATAGCGGACAGATACAGAATACCCTGAAAGCCCTTTGCAAGGTCATGTGGGATAATAACGTCACCAATCCCATAACCTATGTTACGCAGATTTCCTACCTGCTTTTTTTAAAAATGCTTGAGGAAATGGATGCCGAACAAAAGACTGCAGGCAACGGCAAGCACCGTTCCCTGTTTGGCAAATTCAAGGCCGATGGTGAAGAGTTTGACTTTGATCCGCTGCGTTGGAGCGTGCTGACTTCCGACCCTGATAATGAACGCATGTTGCGCATCCTTCGTGATACTCTCCCGAAGCTTGCACGCCATCCGAAACTTTCGCAGGGCTCACGGGCGGTATTCCGCAATGCATCTGTCGTTATTCCTTCCGGCGCGGCGCTTCGCAGGGCTGTTGACATTATCGCACCTATATCCTTTCTCGGCATCGATGCTGATGTAAAGGGTGATCTTTTTGAATATCTCGCAAGTGAGCTTGGCGGCCAGAAAAAGGCAGCTCAGTTCCGCACCCCGCGGCATTTAATCCGCGTCATTGTCCAGATGGTCGATCCGCAAATCAGCGGCACTGTTTGCGACCCAGCCTGTGGAAGCGGCGGGTTTCTTATAGCAGCCTATGAGCACATGTTGCTTGCCAATACGAGCACTGAATTCATCCACGAAAAAACCGGACCTGACGGCCTACCCCGCAAAATAGGCATCGGCGATAAGCTGAAACGTGCCCAGTGGGATTTCCTTCAAAAAGGAACTTTTTACGGCTTTGACGGCGATCCGGACATTCTGCGCATGGCCGCCATGAACGCCGTGCTGCATGGGTTTGATGAATCACCCATTGTGCAGCGCGATTCCATCTGTGGCAGTGAAGACAAATGGGACGAGGCGCAGTTTGATTACATCCTTGAGAACCCACCGTTTTCCGGTTCGCGAGGGGACGCCAAGCGGTCGCTTCGTATAGAAAAGGGCGACAAGTATGTTCTTTTTCTTGCCCATGCCCTGCGCAGCCTTCGCCAGGGCGGCACGGCAGGCATAATATTTCCCAATGGCATTCTGTTTGGCGATACGGGCAGCCACCTTATAGTCAAGGAACGTCTGCTTAAGGAGTTTGATCTTCAAGCCGTGGTGATTCTGCCCAAGGGTATGTTTGAACCCTACACACCAAACCCGACCTGCTTTTTTATTTTCAAAAATACTGGTCGTCCAACGAAGAATGTCTGGTTCTTTAAGGCCGATGGCGACGGCTCATCACTTGCCAAATCGCGTAAATTTGGCTCCCATTATCGCAATGATTTTCCCGATTTGTTAAAGATGTGGCCCAAACGGAAAACAGAAGATGGCCGGGCCTGGCTGGTGCCTGCTCAGAAAATAATCGACAACGGCTACAACATGACCCTCTCCAGCCTCGGTCTTATTGAGGCCGAAACCATTGACCACCCTGAGCCCGAGGAAATTCTCGCCTCCGTCGCCTCAAAGGAAAAGCGCATTTTACAGCTTATTGAGGAAATGCAGGGCTTGCTTGCCGGAGGGAATGGAGGATGAATATCGACGAACTGCTCAAACTCCAGGAGGGCAAGACCTTTGAGTTCAAGCGGAACCTGTCGTCACCAAAGGGCCTGCTGAAAACCCTGGTAGCCTTTGCCAACACAGCTGGCGGTAAAATCGTCATCGGCGTGGATGACAAAACCCATACGCCTGTCGGCATCAACTCTCCCCTGGATGAAGAAGAGCGCCTGTGCAGCATAATTGCCGACTCAATCAGCCCCCGTCTTGTTCCCGATATTGAAATGATCACAGTGAAAGGCAAGACCCTTCTTGTGATAGAGGTTTTTTTAAGCGGTTCAAGGCCCCATTGGTTGAAAGAAGAGGGTCCTGAGAATGGCGTGTATGTACGGCTGGGCTCTACCAATCGGCAGGCAGACCGCGAACTGATTGCCGAATTGCGTCGTACCGCCGAGGGTATCGGGTTTGATGAATTGCCCATGCCGGAGTTGTCGGTCGGTGATCTGGATACTGCGGCGATGAAACCACTGTTTCGCGACCAGCGCGAGCCGAGCGAAAACGATCTTTTGACTCTACGGCTGGTGACGCGGGAACAGAGGCGGCTTGTACCGACGAAAGGAGGGGTGTTGCTTTTCGGAAAGGAGCGGACTCAGCACTTCCCCGACGCATGGGTGCAGTGCGGTCGATTTGTAGGCCGGAATAAGGCATCGATCTTTGACCACATAGAGTTATACGACCACCTGCCGCAGGCGGTTGACAGCATCATGCTTTTTCTAAAAAAGCACGCCATGCGCGGAGCCGATTTTTCGGAAATCAGGCGAAAGGATGTCTGGAGCATTCCTCTCGGCATTCTCCGCGAGGTGGTTATCAATGCCCTGGTGCATGCCGATTATTCCCAGCGGGGCGCACCCATCCGCATCGCTTTTTTTGATGATCGCATAGAAATTGAAAACCCCGGTATTTTGTTGCCCGGCATGACCATCGACGACATGCGCCGGGGTGTCTCTAGAATCCGCAACCATGTTATCGCACGTGTTTTTCGGGAACTGAAGCTGATTGAGCAGTGGGGCAGCGGAGTGCCTTTAATATTTCAAGAGGCGCTTGCACAAGGCCTGCCCATGCCCGAGATAATCGAGATCGGGATGCGTATACGTTTTATAGTTCCCTTGGCCGAACCGATTGTTTTGAAGAGAACTACCGAACAAGTAAAGGGACAAGTAACCGAACACGTCGAGGCACAAGTCGGGCCAGAGTCGGGGCTAGAGTCGGGGCTAGAGTCGGGGCCGGAGTCCCTGGCAAAAAGAATTATTCTTTGCCTTAGTAAATCAGCCCTTTCAAAGTCAGAGCTCGCACAGGCACTTGGACATTCGAGCATTTCAAGCAAATTGAATATCCGGGTGAATGAGCTGATCGACAGCGGATTTATCGAGCGCACCATGCCCGACAAACCCAATAGCCGATTGCAAAAATACCGGCTAACGAAAAAGGGGAAACAGCTTGTGCCGGGGATGCATTCGAGAGGGGATGAATGATGAGTTTTGTTGATAGCTATTCGACAAAAATTTTATCCGAGTGTGGTCAGGTAATTGGCGGTGGCACTCCCTCAAAGCAGCGTCAAGATTTCTGGAATGGAAACATCCCTTGGGTTTCCGCAAAAGAAATGAAGCAGCTTGAAATATTCGATTCCAAATTGAAAATTACCAAACTTGGCCTTGCCGAATCTTCCGCAAAAATGCTCCCTGCAAATTCGGTATTATTTGTAGTCCGTGGGAGCATCCTCTATAAAAATGTTCCAATTGCCATTAACAGAGTACCCTGCACTATTAATCAGGACATGAAGGCAATCGTTCCGAATGATGACCTTAATGTCGAATATTTGGCTTACATGCTTTTAGGGGCAAATGACCAACTGAAGAATATGGTCGAAGAAGCAGGAAATACCGCTGGTAAACTTCCTACTCCAAGTTGGTCAGCACTTAAAATCCCCGTTCCGCCCTTAGACGAACAACGCCGGATTGTCGCACGAATCGAGGAACTGACTAGCCGCGCCGAAGAAGCACGGAAATTGCGGCAGAAGACTATCAAACAAATATCAACGCAATTCTTTCATGTCCGCAGAAAGCTTTTTGAATCTTTATCATTAGAATGGCCTATCAAGCACTTGGGCAAATGCGGAAAAGTGATGGGGGGCGGCACACCAGCAAAAGATTGTGCAGACTATTGGAATGGGGAAATTCCTTGGATTTCAGCCAAGGACATGAAAAGCTTTATTGTGTCAGATTCAGGGCTGAAAATTACAAATAAGGGGTTGTTCAAATCATCTGCTAAAATGATTCCAGCAAATTCTGTTCTTTTTGTCGTGCGAGGAAGCATACTTTATCGATATGTGCCAGTTGCTATAAATGCCATGCCCTGTACAATTAATCAGGACCTTAAGGCCATAGTCCCCGATGAAGGGATTAATTCAGTTTTTCTTGCTCACATGCTTTGGGGTGCAAATGATCAGCTTCAAAACATGGTGGAGGAAGCAGGCAATACTGCAGGCAAACTCCCAACTGCGAGTTGGTCAGCTTTCGAAGTCCCAATCCCTGATTCTAAAACACAACAAACGGTTATAAAAGAGCTGCAAGCATTTCAAAAAAACCTTGCAGAACTGGAAACGCTTCAGGAAGAAACAGCACAAGAACTTGAAGTTTTTCATGCTGCCCTGCTCGCCAAAGCTTTCCAGGGTGAGCTGTAGCCATACCGCAGGCAAAATACGCCCCGTTGCATTCGAAGGAGCAAACATGCGAATAAAAATTCATGACATGATTGGTCCACGCTGCATAATTAAGGAAGACGGGCAGCGTGTTTATGATGCCATCCATGCCCCCCTAAAGAATGGCGAAGAGGTTAAGCTTGACTTTGATGGAGTAGCACAGCTTGCATCACCATTTTTTAATTTTGCCATTGGGCAACTCTTAAAGGATATCTCTGAAGGAAATTTGAAACGATTGCTCCATATAGAAAACATTGTACCGGAAGGCCGTGTGGTGATTGATTGTGTTATTGAAAATGCCAGACAATATCACCCCGATGTTGATTGCCGAAAAATAGTAGATGATATTTTGGAACAACAGGCACGGGAGTCGGCATAAACCAATATATGGATTCTAAAAAACTCCCGCCAGAACTTCTGCAGAAAGAATTACAGCAGTTGCGGGAGGAAAATGCTCGACTTAAATGCCTGCTTGACACCCATGGTATTGAATGGAAGCAAGATTCTGTAACCTATACTGCAATCCCAGCCCCCGCCGCCTCTGCTCACGAAAGCAGCCCAACCCTTGATTCTGCTGCAAAAGCAGTACTTTTTCGTAACCTCTTCCGGGGTCGTGCAGATGTTTATCCGCTGCGCTGGGAGTCAGCCAAAGGCAAATCAGGCTATGCTCCGGCCTGCGGTAATGAATGGAAGTCTGGTGTCTGCAATAAACCGCGCATCAAGTGTGGCGATTGCGAGCAACGCATGCTGCTGCCTGTTACCGATCAGGTTATTGTTGATCATTTGACCGGGCGGCAGACCATAGGGGTGTATCCTCTGCTTGCAGATGATACCTGCTGGTTTCTGGCGGTCGACTTTGACGAAGCGGACTGGCGCGACGATGCACTGGCTTTTATGCAATCATGCCGTGAGCTTGGCGTGTCTGCGGCAATTGAAATATCGCGATCAGGGGCGGGCGCGCATGTCTGGATATTTTTTATTGAGGCCATGCCTGCCCGTGAAGCGCGTAAGCTGGGAGCCTCGCTCATCAGCCATACCTGCGCCCGCACACGGCAGTTGAGTCTTGCAAGCTATGACCGCTTTTTCCCGAATCAGGACAGCCTGCCTAAAGGCGGCTTTGGGAATCTGATTGCGCTGCCCTTGCAGAAAAATATTCGCGAACAGGGGTGCAGTGTTTTTGTCGATGAACTGTTTATACCGTGGCCTGATCAGTGGTCGTTTTTAGCATCAATCATCCGAATGAGTTTGCAGGATATAGATGCAGTTATCCTAAAAGCTACAGGCGGAGGCCATCCATTAGATGTAGCTTTTGTAACGGAAGAGGATGAGCGCGAGCCATGGAAACGACCATCTGCGAAATTTCAGAAAATTCCGGGGCCGCTTCCCTCCTCCTTGAAGCTTGTCCTTGCAAATCAGATATTTATTGAAAAAGCGGTGTTACCGCAGCCCCTTGCCAACCGTTTGATCCGCCTTGCCGCTTTCCAGAACCCGGAATTTTACAAGGCACAGGCTATGCGCTTTCCGGTCTGGGACAAGCCGCGCGTTATCGGCTGCGCAGAAAACTTTCCACAGCATATCGGTCTGCCCCGAGGCTGTTTTGAGGCAGTGCTTGATCTGCTGGTCAGGCACAATATCCATGCTGAAATTCTGGACGAAAGAATACCCGGCGAACCTGTCAGCGTTGTTTTTACTGGAACTTTGCGAGAAGATCAGGAAGCGGCTGTTGAAGCAATGCTTGCGCACCAGACGGGGGTGCTTTGTGCTCCGACTGCATTCGGGAAAACCGTCACCGCAGCGGCGCTGATCGCCCGGAGGCAGGTAAGCACGATTGTTCTGGTCCATCGCAATGAACTTTTAAAACAGTGGCAGGAGCGGTTGACAGCCTTTCTTGAAATGCCGAAAGGAGGCCTTGGGGTGATCGGCGGCGGCAAAAAGAAGCCTTCCGGCTGCATCGACATAGCTGTTATGCAGACATTGTCACGCTATGAGAATCTACCTGAATTGCTTGATAGGTATGGCCAGATTATTGTCGATGAATGCCATCATATTTCTGCTTTTTCCTTTGAAACCATTCTGAAGCAGTGCAAAGCCTCTTTTGTTGTGGGGCTGACGGCAACACCGGTGCGCCGCGATGGGCATCAGCCGATCATCTTCATGCAGTGCGGCCCGAACCGCCATAATGCCGCGCGGCCGGATTCAGCACCGGCACAACTGGAAGTCTGGCCGCGTATGCTGCAGGCGCCGCCGCTTGCGCCGGAAGCGGCAATACAGGATGTGTTTCGCACCCTCACAATCGATACGCAACGCAATCAGCGTATTGCAAGGGACATTATTGATGCATTCCGAGAAGGCCGAAAAATTATTGCATTGACTGAACGGACCGAAAATCTGGAACTGCTGCGGACGGCTATTGGCGATGAAGTGGCGCCCTGTTACATGCTGCATGGCAGAATGTCGAAAAAACAAAGAGCAGAAGTGCTTGAAAACCTTTCGGCGCTTGATGGCTCAGCGCCAAGGGTAATTCTTGCCACAGGCCGATTAATAGGCGAGGGGTTTGATCATCCGCCCCTTGATACTTTGGTGCTTTGTCTGCCGATATCATGGAAAGGAACGCTTCAGCAGTATGCGGGCCGCCTTCACCGGGAGCATGCCAGCAAGCATGACGTGCGGATTTATGACTATGTTGAATTTGACAATCCACAGCTTGCCCGCATGTGGGATAAACGTTTGCGAGGGTATCGCAGCATGGGATATACGGTACGCACGGATTAGAGTAAAGCAGGGCTTTTTAAACTATTCATCCCCAACGATAACGCCCCGCCTCACATGCATGACAAGGGGCCGTTTGGCGCTCTTCACAAAAGCGGTGAATTCGCCTGCTTCGGGTGATGAAAAGCCTGCCGCGTCAAGGGCCTCAATAGCCTTCTTCTTGCCATAGCCTGAGAGATACAGGATTTTGTAGGCGTCTTTGATTTCGCGTATGGCCTCTCGCGAAAGCCCGGCCCGACGCAGGCCCACAAGGTTTACCCCTTCCACGCGGTTTCGTTCCAGCGCCACCAGAAACGGGGGGATGTCGCGGCTGAAGCGGCCGTTGCCGCTGAGCATGGCAAACCGTCCCACGGTAACAAACTGGTGCACCATAACGCCGCCGGAAACAAATGCCCGGTCGCCCACGGTTGCGTAGCCGGCAAGGCAGGCAAAATTGGCGATGATAACATTGTTGCCGATGGTGACATTGTGGGCAAGGTGACTGCCGCCCATGAGAAAATTGTCATTGCCCACCACGGTTTTGGTCTCGGGCTTGGTGCCGCGGTGAATGGTCACGTATTCGCGGAAAATATTGTTGTTGCCGATTTCGACAGAGCTGACAGTGTCTTTGCTGAAACCAAGGTCCTGCGGGTCGTGGCCGATGATAGCCCCCATATGTATTTCATTGTTGCGGCCGATGGTGGTGTAGCCGGTCAGATAGGCATTGGCATAAATTTTTGTGCCGCTGCCGATGGTGACATGTTCGCCGATAATGACATTGGGCCCGATTTCAACACCGGCAGCAATCTGTGCC
>CAYNVA010000475.1:0-2591 GCA_964400575.1 uncultured Thermodesulfobacteriota bacterium
CGGTATTCCCCACGGGCCGGGCACGGTTGCGACCATACTGGCTGCGGTGTTCGGCTCGCTCGTCATGGGGCTGTATGCCAACCGGCCGATTGCCGTGGCGCCGTACATGGGAGAAAACGCCTTTATTGCCTTCGGCTTGGCGCCCATGGGCATTGGCTGGCCGCAGCTGTTTGGCGCGGTCTTTGTGAGCGGCTGCGGTTTTTTTGTCATAACGCTGCTGCGCATCCGCTCCTGGCTGGCGAACTCCATTTCTGCGAGCATGAAGCACAGCTTTGCGGTCGGCATCGGGCTGTTCCTGGCGTTCATCGGCCTCTATGAAACCGGCATTGTGACCAGCTTTGTCACCGGCATGTCGCCGCAGGCGCTGCTCTACCCGAACGCTACCGTGCTGCATGCCCCTGATGTGCCGGTCAAGATCGGCAACTTAAAAAGCCCCGAAGTGCTGCTGGCTTTGTTCGGATTCTTTCTTATCAGCATGCTGCTCTATCACCGGGTGCGGGGCGGGATACTGCTGGGCATTGCCCTCACCGCGCTGCTGGGATACATGGTAGGGCTGGGGCGGCCGCCGCGGGCTCTGATGGCGATGCCGTTTACCGGAGACTATAACCTGACAGCAATCGCCTTCAAGCTGGATATTCCCGGCGTCTTCAAACTCAGCTATCTTCCTGTGCTGCTCACCCTTTTTTTAATGGGCTTTCTGGACACCCTCGGCACGCTCGTTGGCGTGGGGGCGGCCGGCAACATGGTTGATGACAAGGGAAATTTTCCGCAGATTGAGCGGCCGATGCTGGCGGACGCGCTCTCCTGCATGTTCAGCGGGGTGATCGGTACATCAACCAGCGGCGCCTATATTGAATCTGCCACCGGCATCAGTGAGGGAGCGCGCACCGGCCTGGCGTCGGTGGTTACCGCGGCGCTGTTTGCCGTGTCGCTGTTTTTCATCCCGCTCATAGAGCCGCTGCAGTATCTGCGCTATGCCTATGGCCCGGCTTTGATTGCCGTCGGCGTGATGATGATCGGCACAATCACTAAAATTGATTTCAACGATCTGACGGAGCTGATCCCGGCCTTTGCCACCATCGTGATGATGGTGTTTACCTACAACATCGCCAACGGCCTCACCGCCGGGCTGGTCATATATCCGCTGCTCAAGGTGTTTGCCGGCAGGATAAAAGAATTGAACTGGGGGGGCGTAGTGCTGGCGCTTCTCTGCAGCGTTTATTATGTCTTTGGATTGCCACATTAAAACAGCTGCTGCTTAAGGCTTCTGTTGTCCCTCGCGAGAATTCCCTGTTGACATGAACGAAGATTATGATGCACAATTAATCGGTGCACAGGGAACCGGCGTACCGGTGCTGTGGAATTTGCAACAGTGAAGAAACAAAACGCTATGTATTTCAGAAGAATAACGCATGTTATCACCGTCCTGTTTATTTTACTCTGCGCCTTGGTATGTCCTTTGCCGCAGGTGCTGTGTGAAGAGTGGCTCGACTACGACCTTGCGCACTGTATAAAGAAAAGACACTGTAAACATGAGTTCGGATTTTATTGCATCAGTTTTCTGCAGAAGATGTTTCATCAAATAATCTCCGGGACTGACTGCTTATTCAATTCCCCGCTCTTTACTCCGTTACGCACCATCCCGGCCCTGTGCTCTTCATCACAGTCTTCAACGATTCTCCTGCTATAACATTTCCCCCGCAGCAGAGCATAGTTTTCAATAGGCAGCGCTGTACGCAGATCTATTTACTGCCTGGCATGTCCGATTTTTTATTACAGCAGGACATTGCAGTGCAGCATTATGTGTGAACCTTTGTCGAGGAGGTCTCTATGCTGGTTTCACGACTAACGCTTATGGTTATTGCAGCATGCATCTGGTATGGGGGAGGGATAGCATTATTGTTTAAAGGCGGTTCACTGGTAAAGGGTGCTTATGCATTAGATTCCCAGTCTGTATGGATTTATGCGGCACCGGTGCTGGGAGTTGTCATTGGTTTTGTCAAAGCACGGTTCATCTTCAATCATGCCTGCAAGAAAAACATTGTCAGAATCAGGGCATTAATAAATCCCCGCATCTGGCAATGCTTCAGACCGGGAATGCTGATTTTTCTTGCTATCATTATTCCGACCGGGGCGTGGATGTCCCGGGCCGCAGCCGGTAATTTTACCTATTTGTGCGGGGTTGCCGCTCTTGATCTTTCTATCGCAACGGCCCTCCTGACCTCGAGCCTGCTCTTCTGGAAAATGAAAGCATTCTCAAGCACCGCCGGTTAGGCAGGCTTCATGCCTCGCAAGCCCCGTCCCGAATCCCGAATGCTTTCGGGACTTCGGGATAGGCGGGGAGTTTCACTATTTGTCGGACTGGTAAAAGATTTACACTTTCTTAACACTTTTTACAAACTTTCCTCACATTTCCCATCCATACTGTAGACGTCCCCAAAATAGAACCACAGAGTTCACGGGGAATTCCCCTGAGAACCCCTCCCAAGGCCCTGTGCGCTCTGTGGTTCACACTATTCGATAAAATGGCTGCCTGGGCTTGCTGTGGCAGTTAATTAAAAAAGGTAACCTGATGTCAAGGAAGAAGAAGT
>CAYNVA010000476.1:0-2432 GCA_964400575.1 uncultured Thermodesulfobacteriota bacterium
CACCTCACCCTGCAGCTCGCCGATCTCGATGGCGTCACCCACCTGGACCGGCCGCTCAAAAAGCAGTATCAGGCCGGAGACAAGGTTGTTCACCACGCTCTGCAGGCCGAAGCCGATGCCCACGCCGAGCGCGCCGGCCAGAACGCTCACCCGGTTGAGGTTCACGCCCATCACCCCTATTCCGACAATGAATCCGAGTGCGATAATGACGTAGTTGATCAGGCTCGAGGTGGCATAGGATATGCCCGAAGCGATGTTCATCCGGGGATACACATCCTCCTGAAGCACGAACCGGATAAAGGTGGACAGCAGGGACGCCACCCATACCGTGAGGAGAAAAGCAAGAACATCCCCGGCGGAGATGCTGATGCTGCCGCGCTCCAGCCGGGTCGAGACGATGGTGTTTACGAAAGACAGCGCCGGATTCAAAAGACCAAGATTGTTAAGAAGGCGCACCAGAAAAGCTGCGGCTGCCGCCCATACGAATATTCGGCTGATTTTTTGTTCGATAAGATCGCCATGGTATCTTACCATGCGCAGCAGCCGCAGGGGCCACACGCGTAAAGCCAGTGCCGTGATGCCGCGCAGCACGCGAACACTTGCGTATAAAGCCAGCGCCAGGGTGCTCGCGGCGATAATGCCGGTCGTCAGCAGCCTTGCAAGGCGCATGAAGCCCGCAAGTCCGGCGAATAGACCCGCCAGGAGTAAAAACAGGGCGAGAATTACCCCCGGCCAGAGCATGCGCAGGTGAAATAAAACCTCTGTCTCTCCAGAAGGCCGCAAATTTTTCAGCAGCCATCCTGCTGCGCCTATCGCTCCGATTGTTTCAAGCAGGAGCAGTACCTGATCAAAAAACGGCACAATGAAAAAGGTCTGGCGCACGGAATCAAAAGTTGCAAGCAGCCCCAGCATATAGAGCATGGGGACCAGCAGGGGAGTAGTCACTGGACGCAGCAGAAGTATTATCGGAACAATCGCCAGCATCAGATACAGTGCCCGTACCATGGCGGGCACCTGGGAAAAGGTCGCCGTAGCCATAAGCAGCGGGGCAGCCAGCGCAGCTGCATAGGGATTCTCAAACACTTCGAGAACGGGCGGCACCGCCGCACCGGCTGCCTTCCATTTTCGGACCTGCTGCCGCGCCGCCCGGAACAGAAAGGCCAGCACGATAAAAAGCCCTGCGTGCAGCGGCATACCCCGGGCCCGATCACTGCCGTACTGGCGCAGCTCAGCCCCGAACGCCTCGAAAATTTTGCGAACCCGGCCGGGCAGATCTGTTAATGCATCCGCCCGCTGTTCCGCGCTCCATACCGGCCTGGCGTCCCGCGCGAATATTCCCTCTACCGCCATCTGCTCAACCCGGTTACTCTGCACCAGCGCTGCCCCGCACCGCTGCACCTCATGGGCAACGCGGCTCTGAAGCTCAAGCACTGCCGTGCGCTGCGTCTGCAGGGACTCCTGTACCGCGGCAATAGCGGCAAGGGTGCTGTTTATCTGCTGCTGGACCGCGCCTTGCTGTTTTGCAGCCTGCACCGCGGCGCGGGTGCTGCTCCAGGTCTCTTGCAGGGCTGCCAGACGGTTCAGCCCGTCCTGCAGACGGGTAGCCTGTTCCGTCAGCGTGTTCAGCCAGCCCGTTGTCTCCAGCTGCATCCGCTGCCAGAGCTGCTGCAGCATCTGCAGTGTTGTAAGTGTGGGCTGTCCCTGGAGGGCGCTTATGCTTTTCACCACTTCCCGGTCAATCTGCCCCCTCATCTCAGGCAGAGCTTTTCTGATGGCATCGATTTCCGGACTGGAAGCGAACCCGGCAGTAATCGTGTCTAAAAGACTTGACACCTCCATGGCCCGCGTCGCAATCTCGGCAACCGGGATTACTTCCGGAGGTTTTGCTGCGGAGGCCTTAGGCGATTCAGCCGGCTGCAACGCTGCAGTAATTGGCTCAGCAGCCTGGGCAGGAAATGCACACAGTAATAATAAACCGGCGATTACTGCCATTACCGATGGTGCCATATGTCTCCCGGAGAACCAGCGAAATATTTTTTCCATCTTTACCATGCTCTTCTTAATCATGCGCGGATTGCCTGAGTGCGTCCGGAAATTTTCTGGTTCCCGGTTGCTTGCACTCCAGATGTAACTGTTAGCTGCCGCTTACAGCGTTCCCAGTCAGCCGCACATATCTCCCGGTTTTGTTCCATCAGCCTATGTTCCAGCTTAAAAAAGTTAGTTATAAAAATCCCGGTTCTGCCTCGTGCCGGCTTCTTTTTTGCTGACCTTATAATGCTGAATTTCTTAGAAGAGAAAAGTAACTGGCGGGATGTTTTAAAACACGCCCATAGGGCTCACATAAAAATATAATATAGTTTTTGCGAATAACAAGCAGGTTTTTAAAAATTGCCGTAAGCCGTAAGATTGAAAAACCCTTTAAACTGGAGCAT
>CAYNVA010000477.1:0-10928 GCA_964400575.1 uncultured Thermodesulfobacteriota bacterium
CCATATATGCGTTTTTATTGAGCGCCCCGGCCACACAGCCTGCATACATCTCTGCGGCAGATTGTATTGTGGGCGGCAGCTTTCCGTTAACGACGATATCTGAAACACCGAAGCGCCCGCCGGGCTTCAAAATACGATAAATTTCCTTATATGCTTTGAGCTTATCAGGCACGAGGTTTATGACGCAGTTGCTGACAACAACGTCTGCCGTATTGTCCTCTACCGGCATTTGTTCTATATCGCCGAGCCTGAATTCGACATTTTTATAGCCGAGCTTGCCTGCATTCTGCTGCGCGAGCTCAATCATGGCCTGCGTCATGTCGATGCCGATTACTCTGCCGGTTGTGCCGACAATTCTCTGTGCAATGAAAACATCATTTCCCGCACCCGATCCAAGATCAACAACTGTTTCTCCCGGCTTTAAATCCACCGCGTCTGTAGGTATTCCGCAGCCCAGACCCAGATCGGCATCCTTAACATAGCCGTCTTTCTTTGAGTAGTCCTGGCTGAAAATCGTATAGTCAACAGATGCCGGGTGGCTTGGTGAGCAACAGGAACAGGAAGAACCCCTTCCCGATGTTTTGGCGATTTCTCCATATTTTTCTTTAACGATGTTTTTGATTTCGTCTTTTCTGTCCATTAGGGGTTACCTCTTGAAATGTTATCAAACCGTCCCGTTATGAATTTTGAAATACTTCTCTCGGAAAAAGAGCGATACATTGACAAGGCCGATGAGCACCGGCACCTCGACAAGGGGGCCGATGACGGCGGCAAATGCCGCACCCGAGTTGATGCCGAACACGGAAACCGCGACAGCGATGGCCAGCTCGAAGTTGTTTGACGCGGCGGTGAATGACAGCGTTGCGCTCTGGCCGTATGGTGCGCCAACCTTTTTGCTCATAAAAAATGATACGAGGAACATAACGACAAAATAAATAAGCAGCGGTATGGCGATGCGCACTACATCAAGGGGGATTTTTACAATGAGTTCACCCTTGAGCGAAAACATGACCAGAATCGTGAACAGCAGTGCAATCAGCGTGATCGGGCTGATTTTTGGAATGAATTTTTCCTGATACCATCTCTTATCTTTTATGTTGATCAGGGTAAAGCGTGTTATGACGCCAGCGATAAAGGGTATGCCAAGATAGATGAAAACGCTTTTTGCAATCTGCCCGATGGTAATATCCACCACAACGCCTTTCAGCCCGAGCATGGGCGGCAGGACGGTAATGAAAATCCAGGCATACAGGGAAAAGAACAGGACCTGAAAGATTGAATTGAATGCCACAAGCCCGGCGCAGTATTCAGTGTCGCCTTTGGCCAGGTCGTTCCAGACAATGACCATGGCAATGCAGCGGGCAAGACCGATCATGATAAGCCCCACCATGTATTCGGGATAGTCCCGTAGAAAAACAATGGCCAGCACGAACATCAGTATGGGCCCCACCACCCAGTTCTGCACCAGCGAAAGGCCTAGCACCTTGAAGTTTTTAAACACCTCGCCCATTTCCTCGTATTTTACCTTGGCAAGGGGAGGGTACATCATCAGTATAAGGCCTATGGCGATGGGAATATTTGTGGTTCCCGACTCGAACTGCTTCCAGAATCCTGCAATGCCCGGAAAGAGATACCCCCAGCCGACACCGATAAACATGGCAAGAAAAATCCAGAGCGTCAAATAGCGGTCAAGAAACGACAATTTTTTTGTCAGGCTTTTAGTCATGCTTCATTACTCCTTCAATTATTTTTTGCAAATCTCCTGTCTGCACAGCGTTTTTATTTTGTGCTGGTCCGCTTTCACTTTCGGGTCGTCATTGACCCAGCAGCGCACCAGCTCCAGAAGCGCCGGAGCATACTGCCCTGCGGCCTCGTTGCTCAGGCGGTAGTTTATCCATTGGCCCTCGCGCTCATCGGTCACCAGGCCAGCCTCTTTCAGAAGGCTCAGATGCTTTGAGACGCTAGGCTGCGTTATGCCCAGTGCCGCTGACAGCTCGCAGACGCACATGTCTTTGTGCTGGAGCATCTTCAGTATGCGCAGGCGGTTTTTGTCGCCTGCGGCTTTTAATACTTTTATCAGTTCTCTCATGAAGGGCTCCAAAAAGATATATAGCTAATTGGCTATATATTTATCCCATGGGCTTGTTTTTTTGTCAAGATACATGACGGGGTTGGGCATCTAATAGAGTGTTTAACTGAATCTAGTAACCGAAAATCAAAGCACAATTGAATGCATTAGCTGTTTGGCTTCATTGCTTGTCATTCCCGCTTGACGGGAATCCCTTGTGGTGTGCGGAAGAATGATTCCGGACAAGCCGGAATGACCGAGTTGCGTTTTCTTTGATAAATGCTCGAGAAGGAATAAAAAAGGCGGACAAGCTGAGAGCCAGCATTTCCGCCTTTTTTTATATAAAAAGCCACCTATTGGGGTGTCTTGAGCTTCTCTTTAGATCGCTATACCAGAATCAGACACTGAATCAGCGTTCACAGCGCCAGAATTTATTTCAAGTGCCTGTTCATCAAAAAAAGCTTCCTCGTTGAATTGTACTTCTTCAGCATTGGAGTTTGCCCAGACAGACAGGTAGGCATCCATCTGGGATTTGTCACTGCTGCCACTCAACCTGTAATCATCAGGTGTTTCAGTGAGTGCTGCTAAAACAAGTAGTAGTGTTGCCATAAGCAGCTTTTTCATGGGTATCTCCTTTTTGGGCTCTTCTGTCTATATATTGTAGTCCATATTTAAATAAAATCAATATATAGTGCCATTATTTTTAATGGGGTTTTGACGCTTTATCTAGTTAAACGCTTGTGAGCATGGTCGGTTGCAAAATAAATGCTTGAATTACCACATATTTTTTATGGTTTCCCAAACTTTCCCTTGATTTTTTTGACTTTTTGTGGATAATTGTAATTCCATTGAACACCGCATGGCGGCAAGTGCCGTCTTTTTTATTGTCTTCAGGAAACCCATCGCCTATGGCGAAGTTTTCCTGAAGAAGGCAACTGAAACACTTCGTGTTTTTTGATTACGCCCTTTCAGAGCGAAATCAAGCCACCCGCTATGCGGGTTGCTGTTGACCAGTACACCGTAAACCATAGAAAACCAGGGTAACCCTCCAGCAATGATCAAGCAGCACAAAATAAGAAACATCGCTATTATCGCGCATGTCGACCATGGCAAGACAACGCTTGTTGACCAGCTTTTTAAGCAAAGCGGCATGTTCAGGGATAACCAGAATGTGGCCGAACGGCTTATGGACTCAATCGACCTGGAGCGCGAGCGCGGCATCACCATCGCATCCAAGAACGGGTCGTTCAAATACCAGGATTTTCTCATCAATATCATCGACACGCCCGGCCATGCCGATTTCGGCGGCCAGGTCGAGCGGGTGCTCAAGATGGCCGACGGCGCTGTGCTGCTGGTTGATGCGCAGGAAGGCCCCATGCCGCAGACCTATTTCGTCTTAAAAAAGGCTCTTGTGCTGAAGCTTCCCATTATTGTCGTCATCAATAAAATCGATAAGCCTGCGGCACGGTGCGAATGGGCTGTTGATCAGGTATTTGATCTGTTTGTAAAACTCAATGCCCCATCCAGCATTCTTGATTTTCCCATTGTCTATGCCTCATCGCGGGACGGCTATGCCATCAATGAACTGGGCGAGGAGCCTGTATCCATGGAGCCGCTGCTTCAAAAGGTTATTATTCACATACCCGCTCCTGTTGGCGACCCGGAAGGCCCCTTACAGCTGCTGGTGAGCTCCATTGACTATTCGCCCTATCTGGGCCGGCTCGGGATCGGCAAAGTCACCTCGGGCACGCTCAATGTCAATAAAGACATCGTTATGGCCCGGCGCGACGGCAGCCTGCAGCCCGCACGCGTCACCAAGGTGTACCGGTTTGAGAGCAATCAGAAGGTGGCCACCGATACGGCCGGCATCGGTGAAATCGTGGCCCTTGCCGGTATGGATGATGTGACCGTAGGGGTTACCTTCACTGATCCCGAAAACCCCATTCCTCTGCCGCCCACGGTAATTGATCCGCCCACAGTGTCGATGAACTTTATCCCCAATGATTCGCCTTTTGCGGGCCTTGAAGGCCAGTTTGTCACCTCCCGCCATCTCGACGAGCGACTGGAGCGGGAGACGTTTTCCGATGTGGCGCTCGTGGTAAAGCCCCTTGAGGACCGCGTGGGCTTTGCAGTTTCCGGCCGAGGGGAACTACATCTCTCGATCCTGATTGAGCGCATGCGCCGCGAGGGCTACGAGTTTCAGGCGACACGTCCGCAGGTCATCATGCAGGAGAAGGACGGCAAGATGTTTGAGCCCTATGAGGAGCTCACTGTCGATGTCGACGAGCAGTATATGGGCTCGGTGATCGAGCGGCTGGGCATGCGCAAGGGCCAGATCCGGGAGATGAAGCAGGGCCAGGGCATGACGCGGCTGTTATATGCAATCCCGACCCGCGGGCTTTTGGGCTTTCGCTCTGAATTCATGACCATCACCAAGGGTATGGGCGTTATGAATTATGTGTTCAGTCATTATGGCCCGCATGCCGGAGAGATGCGCAACCGCAAAAACGGCGCCCTGGTCGTGAAAGCCCCCTGCACCACAGTAGCATATTCGCTGTTCAACCTGCAGGAGCGCGGCAGGCTTTTTGTCGGGCCGGGTCTTCCCGTGTATTTGGGCCAGATCATCGGAGAGAATGCCCGTGATGACGACATGATAGTAAACCCTGCCCGCGGCAAAAAACTCACCAATATGCGCGCCGCAGGATCGGATGAAAATGTCGTTCTCACCCCGGCCCTCAAGCTGAGCTTGGAAGACTGCCTTGCCTGGATCAATGACGATGAACTGGTGGAGATAACCCCCAAGGCCATACGGCTTCGCAAGCGGCAGATGCCAAGATAGGGCAGGGGTCGGGGCTCAGGGTTTGGGGTCGTAGGGGCGCGGTGCCCGCGCCCGCAAGTTCGGAGTCATGAGTTCGGAGTTTGGATTCGTAGGGGCGAGGTCATCCCGCCCGTGTTGATGCCCGGAATAACGGCCTGCCTGCCAGCACTTTCAACAATTTATATTTCCTCATCTGTCAGGCAGGTAGGGGCGCACCTGTGTGTGCGCCCTGGATATGGGCAGACACGCAGTCGTAGGGGCGAGGTCATCTCACCCCTGCTGATACCCGGCGCCCGGGACTTACTCTCCCACACCTTCAACGATCCGAATTACTTCCTCAACTCGTAGGGTGCGCATTGCGCACCGAATACACCGCCAGATTAGAAACAAAAATAATCATGTTGGGAGCATTATCGACTGTGGCGTAATTATCGCTATTGTTTGTGCGAACCGTGACGGTGCGCGATGCGCACCCTGCCGGCTTTGCAGAGCCAAGGCTATTGCTTCGCATGAATGCGTGTTGAAAACTCACGGGGTGAGAGGATACGGCAACCGCGAAATTTTTCAAGAACCAGCAGGTCATTGTCGCCCGTAATAAGATATTCGGCCTCGCCGGCTGCTACCAGCCCCAGAATGTGAAGGTCATTCCGGTCGCGGCAGGAATCTTTTGGAATAGGGGCAGGGACAACCATCGTTGCATTTTCCCGGATTAGAGCTGTGATGCTTTCGACTGTTTCGGCAGGCAGCTTGATTTTTTTGCGGAGAGCGGCCTTCAGCTCGTCGATCAGATCGGTGCTGATGAGTATCTGATGGCTGTCAAGACAAAGCTCGAAAACAGCTTCGCACAGACCATGAGCAGCAAAGGCAGCGACAATGACGGAGGCATCAAGAACGATTTTCATGAAATCGCCTTGAACACATCCTCATCTGTCATGAACCCTTGAGCTTCGGCAAAAGGCAGCACATTTTTGCGCAGCGCCCGAAATTTCTCGATGGCCACATATCGGCGTAGCGACTCGCGCACCACATCGCTGACTGGCTTGTGCTGCTTTTGGCTGATCTGCTGAAGGTCGGAGCGCAGGTCATCCGGCAGGCGTATGGTTATTGTATTCATGGTAAGACAATGTAGCACGAACCGGCTGTTCTGTCAATGCCTTGCCTGATTTGTGAAGTGACTGTCCAGAAAGTCTTTAAGCCCCTGCACGTAGAGCTCTCCCGACACGAGGAAGCCCTCGTTGTGCCCGCCTTTGATCTGGAGGAACTGCTTCGGCCCGGGGGCTTTTTCATAGAGAGCCCTGCCCATGGCGAAAGGAATTATTTCGTCATCAGGGCTGTGGATGATGAGCTTGGGGCAGGAGATCGCGCCAATTTTATCGATGGTAGCGTAGCGGAATTTTGAAAGCAGCCTGACCGGCAGGAAGGGGTAGAGCCTGCCTGCAAGCTCAGGTATGGAGGTGAAACTCGACATGATGATAAGCCCGCCTGCCGTGTGCCGTGAGGCGATTTCAGCGGCCACGGCCCCGCCCAGCGATTCGCCGAAAAGTATGATTTTTTCGGGGCTCTTCTTTTGCACGTCAACCAGATAGTGCCATGCTGATTCCGCATCAAGATAGGTTCCGTTTTCCGAGGGGTGGCCCGAGCTTGTGCCGTAGCCCCGGTAGTCGAATATGAGAATGCTCAGACCAAGGCTGTTGAAAATATCAATGGAGTCGAGCCTGTGGGAGATATTGCCGGCATTGCCGTGGCAGAAAAGCAGCACGGCCCGCTCGTTTTTGGCAGGAATCCACCAAGCTGAAATGGTCGCGCCGTCCGAGGCTGTAAGGCGCACATCCTCAAAGGGCAGGTGTATGGCGGCGGGGTTTGCGCCGATCTCCTTGAAGGGGAAGTAGAGCAGCCGGTCCTGCAGAAAGTAGACAAGCAGGACCATGCCGGTATAAAAAATCAGGCAGGCAAGAGCCACATCAAAAAGCATTTTTTTCATAGCCCTCAATCAGCATTATGTGGTGGATTCGCTGCGCTTAATCCACCCTACGGCTTCTGCACCCTGAACCCTAAACCCTGACCCCCGATCCCTGACCCTGCTTTGATTTATCCTTCACCTTTACCATTGACATATGATAGTATAGATTATATTTCAGTTGCAACCATTGTATGGGGAGGGTTTTTATGAACGAAATAGCGGAACTTTTGCAGAAAGACGCCCGGCTCACACCCGAAGACATCGCCTCCATGCTCAACAAAACCGTGGCAGAGGTGCGCGATAAGATTCGCCTGATGGAGGATGACGGCACCATTATCAAATATTGCGCTGTCATAAACGAGGAGAAGCTGCAAAAGCAAAAGGACAAGGTGGTTGCATTCATTGAAATTCAGGTGCAGCCCGAGCGCGAGAAGGGCTTCGACGCCCTTGCAGAGCGCATTTACCAGTTTCCGCAGGTCACCTCGCTCTACCTTATGTCGGGCCGCTATGACCTTCTGGCAGTGGTGGAGGGCGACAACCTGAAGGACGTTGCTTTCTTCGTATCCGACAAGCTTTCAACGCTTGACAATGTCAAGGGAACGACCACGCATTTTCTTCTGAAGAAGTACAAGGAAAACGGCACCATGCTGTTCAAACAAAATAAGCTGGAGAGGCTCAATGTTGCGCTTTAACAATCGCATAGAGCAGATGCCGCCATCGGGCATTCGCAAATTTTTCGACCTCGTGATTGACGCCAAGGACATCATCTCCCTTGGCGTGGGCGAGCCCGATTTTGTCACGCCGTGGCATGTGCGCGAGCGGGTCTTCTTTTCCCTTGAGCAGGGCCGCACGAGCTATACCTCCAACTGGGGGCTCATGGAGCTGCGCAAGGAAACGGCACAGTATCTCAAAGACCGCTTTGCCGTGGCATATGACGCCGAGCAGATCATGATTACCGTGGGCGTGAGCGAAGCTGTGGATATCGCCCTGCGCACGCTCCTCAACGAGGGCGACGAGGTGATTCTGCCCGAGCCCACCTATGTGTGCTACAAGCCACTTGCCGAGCTTGCGGGCGCCAAAGTTGTGGCGGTGAGCAATTCGAGCTTTAAGATCACGGCCGATGATATTGAAAAGGCCGTGACGAAAAAGACAAAAGCCATCATCCTCTCATATCCATCAAACCCCACGGGCTACACCATCGACCGGGCCGAGATCGAGAAAATCGCTGAGATCGCCCGCAAGCACGACCTGTGGATAATATCGGATGAAATCTATGCCGAGCTCACCTATGAAAAAGAGCACTTCTCCGTAGCGGCGGCGCCGGGCATGAAGGACCGCGTTATACTGCTCAACGGTTTTTCAAAAGCATTTGCCATGACAGGCTGGCGCCTGGGCTATATTGCCGCATCAGACGATTTTCTTGCGCAGGCCGTCAAAATTCATCAGTATGCCGCGCTCTGCGCTCCCATCATGGCGCAGTACGCTGCGCTTGAATCTCTGCAGCGGGGCATGGGCGAGATGGAAGAGATGAAAAAAAGCTACTGGCGACGGCGCAATTACATGTTCGAGGCCCTCAACAAAATCGGCATGACGGTGGAGCGGCCAGAAGGCGCTTTCTATATTTTTCCGTCCATCCAGTGCTCAAAGCTTTCTTCGGAGGAGTTTGCCCTGGGGCTGCTGGAAAAGCAGCGCGTGGCTGTTATTCCCGGTGATGTGTTCGGCCTTGGCGGCGAAGGCCGGGTGCGCATCTGCTATGCCATAGACTTTGAGCTTTTGAAGGAGTCGGTGGCGCGGATGGAGAAGTTTATTAAATCCTTATAAAAAAAGAAGACGCGCCGGTTGGCGCGTTTTTTTATGACAGGAGTGTTTGGATGAAGTGCCTGTATTGTGCCGAAGAAATTAAGGACGAGGCACAGCTGTGCCGGTACTGCGGGGCGCGGCTGCTGGACAAGCGGTGGGTTTCTCCGGCCACACCACATGAAACCGGAGCGCGCCGCAATTTCACCATGCTGACCAGCGGCTGGCTGCTGGCGCTGTCCGGAGCCTGGATGCTGGCGACCTGCATGTCTCCGGTACCACTGTTTGGCGCGGTTCGGGGCGGGGTCGTCGCCGTTTTGTACAATGGGGCTTTTGGAGTGCTGCTGCTGGTTATGGGATATGCTCTGGCCGGCCGCAAGCCATGGGCGCTCACGGCAACCGGGGCCGCTACTGCCGCGTACACGCTTGACAAGGTGTTGTTCATTATTGATGGCACTGCCCGGCGCGCAGCCCTGGGGGATGGTTCGCAGCTGCTCAATTCTCTGGGACCTGGAACGGAGACCATGGTGGACCAGGTGGCGGTGCTGATGTCGGTGGTTTTTCTTGCTGGCTGGTGGGGGCTCGTGCTCTACGTCTATCTCAAGAGGGGCTATTTTCGGTCACAGCCGCCGGCAGTAATCAAATAAAAAGACGCCCTCGTGGCGTCTCTTCAAATTGTAGTATTGAACGACGAGGCTATGCCCCGTTGTTTTTTTATGCCTGCGGAGCCTGCTGCTGCGAGCGGCCTTGCATATTGATCACGACGGTGCCTGCAAGCTTGTCATGCCAGCCCTGCTTGCGCTCGTCGAAAGCAACCCAGATAAGTCCAAGGAAGAGCGGAATAGTTGAAACATAATAGCCGCAGTAGCGGCCGATGAACTGGCCGGTGGTCGGCTTGCCGAAGGTTTTTGCGTCGACAATTTCAGCCTTGATGATCATTTTGCCCGGCGTGGCTGATTTGTAGATCCAGAAGACGATGACCGCCACGGCAGGCAGGATGAGATTGATGAGGATACTGCTGGTCCCGCCCATCAGAGTGCCGGCAAAAGGCGTAAGCACCAGCACGAGCAGCACGCTGTCGATGATCGAGGCAAGCACCCGTGGCCAGAAACCGACATATTCAACCTGAGTGCAGGGCATGGCGTCCATCTTTATTCCCCTGACAACAGTGTGCATGACAGCTGCGAAAAAACAGGGATGGGTGCGTCTGCAGCTCATCCCTGTTCCATATCAACTTAGCCCCTGGAGGCTTTTTTCTGTTTTTTCTCTGCTCTTTTTTCCTTCAGGCTTTTTTCCGGCTTCTTTTTGTCTGTTTTTTTGGCATCCATTCCTTTTGACATGACATACCTTCCTTTCTAGAAAAAATGATTAACGACCCCTGTGCTTTATTTATTAATTCAATCGTCGGCACTTGGCAACAGTTTCTTGAGAAAAAAAAGAATCTTTCCCTCTGCGCGCTCTGCGTTGCTGCGGTGAATTTTTTCAGTGCTCTCAAAATGTGATTTTGCGCGCTCCTTCAGGCCGCCAGGCAGGCGATATGACGCCCTCGTGGCGTTCAAGCTCGAGCATGCTGCCCCAGGTGACGGTGGAATCGCCAAAGCGGTTGTTGACCTGGTCCATGGCGCGGGTAAGCTCGCGGCCCCGAAGCCGCTCCGGAAAAAGCGGCAGCTGCCGCGGCGTCTGCCCCAGGTTTGAGAGCGACACGCCAACGAGTCGCACTGCCTGCTCGAGCCTTATGCCGTCAAGAATTTTTTTTGCCGCGGCAAAGATGTCGGGCGTTTCCCAGACGGGGTGGGGCAGGGACAGCCTGCGGGAGAAGGTGGTGAAGTCCTTGTAGCGGATGGTGAGGCAGACGGTGCGGCCCGCGAACCCGCCGTCGCGCGTGCGGCGGCCCACCATTTCCGCGAGGCGCAGGAGGTGAAACTCCAGCAGGTCGCGCCGTACTATGTCGCGGGGCAGGGTCAGGCTGTGCCCGACCGACTTGGGATCGGGCGTTTCTTCAAGGGGCACCACGGGGCTGTCGTCCTGCCCCAGGCCCATCTGCCAAAGCTCGTCGCCCACCACGCCGAAGTGGCGATGCAGCAGGTGTTTGTCAGCCCGCCCCAGCTGGCCGCAGGTGGTGATGCCAAGCATGCCGAGCTTTAACTGTGTTTTCGGGCCGATACCGCACAGCTCGCCTGTCGGCAGGTCTTCAAGAAAGGGCTCCACCGTGTCCGGCGCAATCTCCACCAGGCCGTCGGGCTTTTCGCGGTCGCTTGCAAGCTTGGCAAGAAGCTTGTTCGGGG
>CAYNVA010000478.1:0-1717 GCA_964400575.1 uncultured Thermodesulfobacteriota bacterium
CAGGGCCGGCTGGTGGTGAGCGCGGAAAGCCGCTACTACGACAAGCAGGACCTGCTTATCGAAAAAGTAATCGAGCAGGCAAAAAAGAAATAGCAGGCTGTTGAAAAACACCCATCTGCTGCGTTGCGCTTATCCAGCGTACTGCGAAGTACGCCTCATTCCTCGTGATGTCGCGCGCCGTGCATCTGAATGTTTTTTACCAGCCGGGGAAAAACAGCTTTTCAACAAACTGATAGAACCTGTTCCCCATGGTTTCCTCCATTGACATAACCAGAGAAGATTTGCGCCTTGCCCTGTGGCGGGGCACGCGGCTGCCTGATGTAGAACAGGCACTGCTTAAGAAGCTGAAAGGGCCGCTGCCTGAGGAAACCGCAGCCGCACCGCTGTTTCAGCTGCGCCGCCTGAGCCCGGACCTTGCTTCCTATGTATCACAGTGGCTCGAGGGCACCTACGCGGAACATGTTTCCCGCACCGCAACCGTCAGAGACCTGACCTTTATCCCCTATCCCTGCCGCGGCATCAATGTAAAGGCATACCTTGCCCCGTTCATACGGAAGCTGCAGCCTGCAGCCATTGCCATCGATGCTTCTGCGGCTGCTGCAGGGGCAGCGCTGCACTACGGCTTTTCCCTGCTCTATGCCCTGAAGATACCTGCCCGGGTCGGCCTGTGCGAGGGCCAGGCCTGCCATGAAGAAAGCATTTTTCAGCCGGGGGATTTTCTGCCGGAGCTTGCAGCCCACTGCTATCGCTCACGGCTTCCGCTCGTGCCCCTGGCAGCGCGGCCGCATCTCATTTCCTCCCAGTACCAGAAAACCTACAGCGAGCTTCTTGCCTCAGCTGACAACCTTTTTGCCGAACAGGCTCATCCAGGCGGCAGCGAGCAGGCGCTGGGGAAAAAGGCCGCACGCCTTATGAACTCGGTATTTTCCACCGGGCTTGACTTGAACCTTGAACGGGAAAACGCCATCAACGAGTCCTGCTACACGGTAAGCAGGCTCCTTGACCTGTGCCGCTACGAAGGGTTTGCGAAAGCGAAAGGCAGCACGGTGCTGGTGCTGTATTCATTGCCCCATGCGCTCGACCTGCCTTCGCTGGCAAAAACATTTCTGGATAAAAAAGCTCTCTACGGAGAGATATACAAATTTCCCGAACCGCAGGAGCAGGGTAGTCTGCGCATGGCGCCGCTGGATGTGTGCGAGCTGTCGGGCGGTGAACATACCGTGCCGGGTTTATCCGGTGAAATGGAAAAAGTGCTTGATGAGCTGCTGCAGAAGCGGATGCGCGAGGAATTGGCGCCTGACGAGGTTGACCGCCTTGCAAGCGCCATAGCCGGGGCAACCAGGCACCATCCGCTCATTGCCCGGCCGGGCGGGGTGCGCGGCACCCTTGCCACCCGGGACATTGCCCAGGCCTACGGGCTGCTGCGCGGACGGGTTACCCGCAGGACGCTTGCCGAAGCTGCCTGTATTGCGCTCTGCCATCGCAATCAGGCGAGCCCCGGTGAAGACGCTTCCATTGCAGAAATCCTGAAAAGCATTATCAGCCGGGTGGTGTACAGCATCCCGCTGTTTCCCGAAGCACGGGAGGTTGCGCCGGGTCCTGCACGGCCGCTCACGCCCGAGGAGATTGCCCGGGCCCTCATGGGGCTTACTGATGCAGCTGTGCGCCAGCTTGGTCCCGGAGAGGGGCTGCCGCTTGATAATCCGGGGTTTGCCGA
>CAYNVA010000479.1:0-4547 GCA_964400575.1 uncultured Thermodesulfobacteriota bacterium
AAAAGTCAGATAGCGATCAAGCTACCGGCGGTCTGTTAGACCAAGGTTGGGACGATCTGCTGTCTGACTGTAAACATAGTTCTTTCTCTTTATCGACAATCAATACTTTTTTCATTATACAAGGTTGGGTTAAGCCCGAAAAACATTGTTGGGTTTCGTACCTCAACCCAACCTACTTGAATACCGACCCTTATAAAAAAACGCTGTACCAAGGGCGAACCCAACAAAAACTGTTCCCTGTCGGATTGGTTCAATAAATAACATGCGCTGTGCCATCATCATTCCGGTCTATAATCATGAAGGCACTGTCGCCGATGTGGTTCGGCAGTGCCTTGAACTGAACTGCCCGGTATTTGTGGTGGATGATGGCTCGACAGACGGCACTTATGAAAAGATAAGTAGCATTGCATCGATTACCATCCTGCGGCATTCTGAAAACAGGGGCAAGGGAGCAGCGCTGCTCACGGGCTTTGCAGCGGCAGCGCCAGTTGCCGACTGGGCCATAACACTTGATGCCGATGGCCAGCACCGGCCCGAAGATGCACGAAGTCTCCTGGCGGCAGTGCCTGAAGGCAAGCGGCCCATCGTGGTTGGTCGGCGCCAGGGCATGCATGGCGAGCATGTGCCCTGGGCAAGCAGGTTTGGCAGAAAATTTTCAAACTTCTGGGTGCGAGCCTCGGGCGGCCCTGCAGTTTCCGATACGCAGAGCGGCATGCGCCTCTACCCGCTGCCGGAAACGCTTGACCTGCCGGTGCGTGCGCGCAGGTTTCAGTTCGAGGTCGAGGTGCTGGTGAAGGCGTGCTGGTACGGCATCCCTGTTGTTGAGGCGCCCATTCAAGTCTTCTATGCCCCGAAAGCGGAGCGCATATCCCATTATCGGGGGTTTGTCGATTTCATGAGAAACTCTGGAGCCTTCACGCGCCTTATCTGCGGCCGGTTCTTTTTTTTGCCTTTTATTCGCCTCAAACAAAAGGCTGTAAGGTGAGGGCATGAAGAAACAGTATGCTGTTCGATGGTCCCTGGCCGCCCTGATACTGCTCTCAGTCGCTGGGCTTTTTATTGCCGGAGTCTATCGCCTGCAGTTTTCAACCGACATTCTTGCCACTCTGCCGCAAAACGATCCCGTGCTTGCCGATGCGCGCTACGTGCTCATGCACAATCCGGCAATGGAAAAAATTGTTATAGACATAAGCCTCGAGAGGCAGGACGTGCCGCTTCTGACCGACTGCGCCGCCTTTGTTGAAGCGCGGCTGCGGGAAAGCGGCCTTTTCAAGCAGGTCGGCCTTGAGCATATGACAAAGCTCATGCCCGGGTTTTTGCAGTATGCCGCAGGGAGCCTGCCGGTGCTGTTCAGTGAGCGCGCGCTGGCTGAAACAGTCGCGCCCCTGCTGTCACCCGACAAGGTGCGCGAGGTGCTGGCATCGCATCTTGCCGGTTTAAGCGGCATGGAGGGGATCGGTCAGGCAGAGCTTATGGCCCGCGATCCTTTGAACCTGCGAAATATCGTGCTCGCCCGCATGGCCCGTTTGATTCCTGTAAAGAATGCCCGGTTTGTTAAGGGGCAGCCCATGTCAAGCGACGGCAGGCACCTGCTCATCATTGCCGAGCCAGCAGGCTCTGGCACTGACACGGCCTTTGCGCGCAGGCTTGATGCTGTGATGCAGCAGACCGCCGGCGAGGTCGCGGCCCGCTATGGCGCAGCAAACACCTGCAGGCTGACCCCTGTGGGCTCCTACCGAACTTCTCTTGACAATGAGGAGAATGCAAAGCGCACTGTGCAGCGTGCCACGCTTTTTTCAACCATTGCCATTGCCCTGCTGCTGCTCGGCGCATTTCCCCGGCCTTTGATCGGGCTTCTGGCGCTTCTGCCTGCTTTTGCCGGAACCATGTTTGCCGTTTTTGTCTATTCCCTTTTCAACCGGTCGATCTCTCTTTTGGCTGTTGGTTTCGGCGGCGCCATCGTATCATTTACCGTTGATTACGGCATTGCCTATCTGCTTTTTCTCGACCGCCGGCATGAGACTAAGGGCTTCGCAGCATCCCGCCAGGTCTGGTCCCTCGGGCTTATCGCCATGCTCACCACAGCTGTAAGCTTTGCAGCTCTCAGTTTGAGCGGTTTTCCGGCCCTTGCCGAGATCGGACTGTTCAGCTCCATGGGCGTGGTTTTTACCTATGTTTTTGTACACGCCATATTCCCCCTCGTATTTGCCAGCATGCCTGCCGCCGGCCGAGAGCCTTTTGTGCCGCTGCAGGCTTTTGTGAACAGAATCGCTTCATCCCGCAACAGCTGGAAAGCCCCTGCTGCAATCGCTTTCAGCATCATCATGCTCTTTTTTGCCCGGCCCGAATTTCATATTGATCTCACCGCGCTCAATGCAGCCAGCCCGCAGACCCTGGCAGCTGAAACACTTGTGCAGCAGGTATGGGGCGATGTGTCCGGCAGCATGCAGTTGATGCTTGAGTCCGGCTCAAGGGATGAACTTAGCCGCCGCGGCGACCGGGTTTCCCGCAGGCTTGAGGCCGAGATAGCCGGCGGCGCGGTGCAGCCCTGCTTTCTGCCGTCATCGCTGCTTCCCGGAGCGGAGGCTCGCCGGGAAAACTTTGCAGCCTGGCAGCGCTTCTGGAGCGCAGAGCGCATTGCAGGTCTTGAAACCGCAGTCGGGGCAGCATCGCGCGATCTGGGGTTTGCCCCTGATGCTTTTGCGCCATTTTTTACAATGCTTCGCAGCCCTGCCATGCCGCAGGCTTCACTGCCCGATGAGCTTTGCAGCCTGCTGGGCATATCAACTTCTGAAGACCGCAGCCTCTGGCGTCAGGTGCTTGCGCTTGCGCCCGGCCCGTCCTATATCGCTGAAGATTTTTACAGCCGCATGTCAGCTGACGCTGCAGCGCGGCTGTTTGACCCAACTCTTTTCAGCCAGAGGCTGGGTACGGTGCTTCTGTCGGGCTTTGTAAAGATGGCGCTGATTGTCAGCCTGGTAACAATACTGGTCGCATTTTTTTATTTCATGGACTGGCAGCTTGCCCTGCTTGGCATTGCGCCGACACTATTTGCTCTCATCTGCACCCTGGGAACGCTTAAAATCATGGGCCAGCCCCTGGGCATCCCTACGCTCATGGTGACTGTCGTGGTCATCGGTATGGGCACGGACTACGCGCTCTACCTTATCCGCGCCTATCAGCGCTATTTTGATGACTATAATGCCTCGCTCGGGCTTATCCGCCTGTCGGTCTTTCTTTCTTTTGCCACCACGCTTCTTGGCTTTGGCGTGCTTGCTGTGTGCGACAATCCCATGCTCAAAAGCGCAGGGCTCGGGCTTGCCCTTGGCATCGGCTATTCATTCATCGGCGCTGTCACCATCGTGCCGCCGGTATTAAAGCGACTGTTTGCGCCTGCGCACTTTGCCGACGCAGCTATTAAGGCCGGTTCCCGGCAGCACTTTCAGCGGTTTCTCAGCCGTTACCGGCATATGGAGGCATACCCGCGATTCTTTGCCCGCTTCAAGGTGCTGTGTGATCCCATGTTCCCCCGGCTTGCCGGTTTTCTTCATGATCCGCGCACGGTCATTGATATCGGCACCGGCTATGGCGCACCCGCTGCCTGGCTGCTTGAGTTGTTTCCACAGGCAAGAGTCTTCGGCATTGAGCCGGATGAGGGTAGAGCGCGCATTGCCAGCCGCGTTATCGGCAGCCGCGGCGCGGTGCAGGTGGGCCGTGCGCCGGAGATCCCCGCTGTGCCTGAGCCTGCCGACTGCGCGCTGCTGCTTGATATGCTCCACTATGTGACTGATGATGAGGCGCGGCTGACGCTTTCGCGCCTGCGCGACAAGCTCTGTCCTGGCTCTGCGCTTATTGTGCGGGTAACGATTCCAGCCCATGATCGCGCTCCGGTGCAGCGCTTTATTGAAACAACAAGGCTCAAGGTGCTGGGCATTGTGTCGTTTTTTCGTACGGCGCAACAGGTGAGGGCGCTTATCACGGATGCAGGCTTTACCCTTACCTGCGAAGAGCCCACCGCCGCAGGCCGGGAAGAGATATGGTTTATTGCA
Organism: uncultured Thermodesulfobacteriota bacterium; assembly: GCA_964400575.1. Lineage (GTDB taxonomy): Bacteria > Desulfobacterota > WTBG01 > CAIYCZ01 > CAIRTM01 > CAIWCT01. The sequence continues at coordinate 4,050 of CAYNVA010000479.1, forward strand.
GAAAGATAGGATCAGTTTCACCACAAGACTCGGGGAAAACATAGTGAAGGGCAATAACCAATAGCTAGATGCTTTATTTCTTGATTTTGTTCTTTTAACGTAGGGGCGGGCTTTATGCCCGCCCGTGGGAGGGGGTAAACCCCTCCCCTACGAATAAAACCTTGGTTTAAATCTGTGGGGCACATGCATGCCTGACAAATCATGACAGAGCTTTTTTACCGCTGCCTGATGTTTATCTCAGCCTTCACCGGCGCGTGGTTTTTTAGCGCCATGGCCTGGTGTGTGGCCACGGGCTATTTTATCCTGTTTCCGCGGCGGGTGGCGGTAAGCGTCAATTTCTATAAAGCCCTGTTCCCTGCTCGTGATTTTCCGTATCATCTCTGGTGCGCCTGGCGGCAGTTTCACAATTTTACCTCGGTGCATCTCGACCGCTGGCAGGCCCGCAACCCGGGCAGCATCAATTTTTCTCAGGAGGGCCGGGAGCATATTGAAAAAATT